>NZ_DATKFP010000372.1:0-7024 GCF_035511395.1 Sphingobium sp. | reverse complement strand
AGGCGTTGGCGGTGATTTTCGCAAAGGTCGGGTCGGCACCCGCCTGGGCGATCACGGTCGACGCCTTGAGCGCAGCGTCCTTCGCGTCATAGCCGCTGCGCTCAAAATGCCGCTGCGCCCCCGACTGCATCATCTCATAGGCGCGCTGGTCGCCGAACGCCTTCCACTGCACCATATTTTGCGCGAAGGCGGCAAAAGCGCGTTCGCCGCCCTGGCCTTCGCCGAAGTAGCTCGTGCCGAGCTTGCGCAGCGCGTCCCCTTGCGCAAAATTGTGGACGGCCGAGGTCGCCGCATTGCTGCGGATCGCGCTGGCCGTGCCAGGATCGCTCAGATTCCGCCCGACAAGGGCTGGAGAGAGACCGCCCAGTTCCCGCGCGGCATCGGTCCGGCCAAGTCCATACGCCGCTGTTCCCGGCGCACCGCCGCCATGTTCGCCCAGCACCGATCCGGCGTTTGCGAAGGCACGGTCCAGCCCAAAGCTGCTGCGTTCGCCGAAATCGCCGAACCCGGACGATGTCGAGCGCCGCGCCATCGTCCCACCCGCCGAAGCCTGCGTTTCCAGCGCCGAGGCATAGCCCTCGCTGGTTCCCACCGTCGCCGCGGCCATGCTGCCCTGACCCTGGACACCCAGCATGCCCGAAGTGAAGGCGGTGAACATGTTACCCGAGAAACGGAATACCGTGAACACGAACGCACCGGCCAGTCCAGCCGCGGCGGTCCGGAACGAGCCGAAGATGGCCAGCGCCTTCATCGCCGCCGAGGGCGCGAGGATCCAGCTGTCGGCCGCGACGTTGGTCGCGCGCAGTTCGGCGAGCACGTCCATCGCCCGCCCGAGGGTGAGCTGATAGATACCGGCATCGATCACGCCCCACAGCGCGACGAACACAAACAGCCCCAGCGCGAAGCTCGCGACCCGCAGGTTGATGGGCGTCAGGATGAACAGCAGCGCAATCGGCATCATCATGAGCATGATCGCAAAGACCGAGGCCCGGATGGTCGGCATCCACTCGTTGGCGGTCGAGAGCGTGGCAAGCCCATTGGATTCGATGGCCCGGTTCGCCATCACCCGCGCGGTCGCCGCCGGTGAATCCTCGAACAGCACGTCACCGACGGTCTGGCCGAGCAGGATGTTGGTGATGAACTTCTGCCGGCTCATCGACTGGCCAAGCATCATGTCACCCAGCCCATCGATCTGCTGGCGACAGCGATCGCGCTGGCCCGCCTGGGTCAGATCGAATCCGGTCCGGGCGCAGACCTGGTCGCTATAAGCATCGAACAATGTACTGTCGGACAGACGGTCTGCGATATAGCCCCAGGCCGCTTCGCAGCTCATCGTCGTTCCCGCCTTGTCGCTGGCGGTGTAGACGGTCGAGAAAGTTGCCGGGCCGGCCATCGCGGCAAAGGAGGCGGGCAGGTCGGTCGAGGTCCGGAAAAGCTGATCATCGTCGACGCCATAGGCGGGCGAGACGCGGGCGACCGGATAGCATTGGCGCACATAGTCCTTCACCGTCGCGTCGAGGAAAGTGTCCACGATCGGGCTGCGTGGACTGACGGCATTCAGGAACAGATCGAACGCATGACCCCCGGCGCCGAACTCCAGCTTGGCATTAGGATCGGTGGTGTTGTCGTCGATGGTCTCGGCAAGTGCGCGTTCCATGAGGTTGGTGACGCCCGCGACCAGCACGATCAGATTGGGGACATCGCCCACTGGCTGATAGGCGTTGCGCACCCTGTCATAGATATGGACGGTGCCTGTCGTGGCGATCATCCCCGCGAAAAGGCCGATGCCGACCAGCATCTGGAAGCCGAAGGCGACAAGGCCCATGCCGGAGCCCTTGATGCTGGCGATGACAGCGCCGAGGCCAATGCCGACGACCGCGACAATCAAGACCAGCGTCTCATAGCGCGGATCGCCGAAGATCATCGCGACGAGGTGGAAAGCATCGACCGTTTCGGAAAAGCCGTCCCATGTGTGATAGCTGGCGTCGATGGCCAGCGCGGGCGTGGCAGTCAGGCACCCAAGAAGGACGAGGAGGGAGCGGATAAGGTTACGCATGGCTCGTCTCACCGGTTGCGATTGGCGTTGGCGCCCGCGGCATCGCGGGCATCGCGGTCACGCTGGCGAACGACGCCGGCGTAGCTCGCCGACAGGTTCGCCTGGTTCATGGCGGCCATGTAGGACTGACGCATTTGCGCGCGCTGGCGCAGCACCTCGTCCCGCAGTTCGCGCAACTGCTCGATACCCTTGGTCAGGATGCGGGTCTGGCAGATGTTCGTGTTCTCGGCATCGGCTGCACCTGCCGTCGTCACGCCGCGCTCTGCGTTCTGCAGCGCGAAGTCGATCGAGCGGGTCAGATCATTGAGCATCTGATAGGCGAGGGTGAGGGCGACCAGTTCATCGGTGTCAGCGATCACGCTGTCGGTGAGGCCCTGCCGTACGCCCCATTCGAGCAGGCGATAGACCGGCAGGGTCCGCACATTGGCGACGAACTGCTTCTCTTCGGTGGTGAGGGCGGACCGGGTACGGATCTTGGCGGCCACCGATTCCATCCTCGCGCGCGCCAGCACCAGTGCGCCGCGCCCGGCGCCGTTCACCGAGCAATCCGACGCGGTCGCGGGAATGTTGAGCGCCCGCGTCGGCACGCGCCCGGTCAGGAAATCATCGGCGCTTTCGGTATCCTGGCGCGGGCAGGCAGGGATCGCCGAGAAAAGCGGCACCTTATCGTTGTCATCCCAGCGCATATAGACATCGCCGACGCGGGCGCGCATCACGCTAGCCCAGTCGGATGCGCCAACCCGCGCGGCGGCATGGGCGAGCAGCGAGCCGGTCTTGAAGATGTCCATGACCTCGGCCGGGCAATTGGCGAGCGCGTCCTTCAGATCCTCGGTTGGATTGCCCTTGTTCGCCTGGATCTTTTCGCGGCTCTGCTGCCAGCTATTGGCATAGCCTTCGCGGATCGACTTGTAGCCGGTCATTTCCTCGACGATCCCCGACATATTGTCGTCGCCTTTGGCAATCTGGACCATGCGATTGGCGAGCCGGCAGTCGTTCACCTGGATCGAGTTCAGGAAATTGGTCGCCGCTTCCATCTTCGAAATGATGTTGCCCATTTTCTCGTCGAGCGTTTCGAGCAGATACTGAAAGGCAACGGCCGGGGCGGCCTGCAGGATCGTCTCCAGTTTCTGGACGAGATAGTCGGGGTCGAGGAACGACATGCCCCCAAGAAACATGTCGATGCCGCCACAGCCCGCCTTCACCTTGGGAAGGGTCAGGGTCATGAGATAGTCGTCATGGACGTCGACCCGGCCCGACATTCCGCCCGCGGTCACATAGCCGCGGGTCTGATCCTCGAAGCTGCCGGGCGAGGTGTAGGTGACATTATCGAACCAGCTTTCGGCCCAGCTTTGCGCATAGGCAGGGGCCGCCTGACCGCATGAAGCGACGATGATGGAGAGCGCGAGGGTCAGGCGACGTGGATAGTATCCCATGGCTGGCTTCCTGGTGAAAGAGGACCAGTGACGCCGCCCCGCCATGATCAGCGTCCCTTCGGGTTGGAGGAGGTCGGCGCCCTCACGCCGACGATCCCGGTGAATTTCGACATGGCGCGCACGCCCACCGCGGCCCGGGCCCCGGTCAGCATCCTGGTAGCAAGCCAGGCGTTGCGCGCGATATTCGGTTCATGATCGGTGCCGATCGCGATCGGTACCATGCGGTTCGGGTCGGCAAGTGGCCGTACCCATGCGACCGGGTTTCCAACCCAGGGGAGGCCGAGGCGTCCCGAGCGTAACATCGCCTCCTGGGCGCCGATGGTCCGCACCTGCCAGCCATAATCCGCGCGGAAAACGAGCAGCTTCGACCATAGATCGCCGCAGGGCGTGCAGCCGGGCGATGTGCTCATCTCGACGATATAAAGCGATGCCTGGCTACGC
The DNA here is from genome assembly GCF_035511395.1 of Sphingobium sp. GTDB lineage: Bacteria > Pseudomonadota > Alphaproteobacteria > Sphingomonadales > Sphingomonadaceae > Sphingobium. Next base: position 3,094 of record NZ_DATKFP010000372.1, on the reverse strand, counting down.
AGCATGGTCTCGAAATCGGCAGGAAAGTTGCGCGTCACCGGCACGCGCGAGAGCCAGAGGCGCATGTCGGCAGCTATCGATACCGGATGGATGGCGGCCCGCCTGGCAAGATCCCGACCTGTCTGCTGCGCAGCGGCCATTGCTGGCGTCAGCACCCATGCCGCCATTAGCATGGCCGTGGCGAACGGGGCTCGCCCCAGGCGCGTCACGGCCTGGGCTCCCGGGCGTCGATGAGGTCTCCGCCGATCACGCGCGGATCGGTCGAGGCGACCGGTCCGTTGGCAAGCGCATCGAAGAATCCGTCTTCCTCGCCCGCCCCCGTCAGCCACTGCTCGGGCCGGATATCACCGCTCAGCAGCCTCACTGCCTGATAGGCCATCTGCGCGAGATTGGGGTAGGTCTCGACGCCTGCGGCGATCACCATGCGCTGGGCGCTGTTCCGGCGAATGACCATGGTTGTCGGCGTCACCTCGACCCCGAAGCGCTGGCTGAGTTCCGGTTTGCGGTCGAGATCCATGAGGCTGACCTGCCAGCCCATATCCTCCTGGAACCGCTGGACGATCGGCCATTGCACCTTGCAGTAGCCGCAGGAGTCCCGTGCGAACATGACCAGCGCAAATTCCCCGGCGTGCGCGCGCAGATATTGGCGGCGGACCTGATCCTTGTGCGCGCCGAGCGCATCGCGGGCCTCACCGACCATCGGATTGGCGGCGCGGGCATTGAGCTGCGGATAGGTGAGCATGGCAAGCTGGGTGACGCCGGCAAAGGCGCGAGCCTTGCGCCGGGCGAAGTCCTGCAGTCGCCAGAAATCCGCGACCGCATCGATCGTAAGGACGGTCGCGGCGTAGTCGCGCTGCTGTTCGATCAGCTTCGCGATCCGGGGCGGCGACCATTTGGCCAGCTCCACCATCGGCGGTATGACGGGCTTCGGGACGGCTTCATCCTGCGCCTTTTCCGCGGTGTCGGGTCTGGGCGTCTCGTACCACCAATAGCCGCGCGTCCCGCGATCGCCTGTGGTTGAAGGCGTGGTTTGCGCGCACGCAACGCCACTGAGGAGGAAGGCACCCAAAGCGAGAACGCGCTTCACAGCAGCTTCTCCATGCGGGTGAGCCGCTCGATAGCGACCGGGCCATAATAGCGGCTGTCATATCCGTCGGGATGGCTGGAGCCGACGAAGATCATTCCATCTGGAATGCGCGGACTTTCCGGCCGCCAGTGTGTGAGCATCTTGCCGCTGCGCGCCGCAGGCTTGCTGACGCCCATCAGCCTGCCGTTGCAATAATACCAGCCATTCCGGCCCCCGCCCAGAGTGGCGGGCTTTTCAACCATGACGATCCGGTCGCCCGGCATGCATAGCGCATATTTGGTGACATTGGCCGGCTGTGGACCGGCAAGCGGATCGGACAGAATGAACGAGACGAGGTCACCGTGACGGACCGGGCCAGGAGAGCGGTGCACGACCCAGGCGTCGACCGACGGCGTCATGACCAGGGTCATCTGCGGCATCGCCCACCAGGCGAGCAGGCCGATAGGGAGCACGATGCCATAAGCCTTGAAGAGCTGCGCAGGCCGCGCCGGTTGGCCAAGACCGCTCGCGCCCAGCGCCACGGCCGCCCGGAGCGGCAGATCCCTGAGTTCGCGCCAGGCACGCTCACCGGCCCGCCAGCTGAGCAAGAGCATCTCGCACCTCCTCCTTCCTGCCGAGGCGGCCATATTCCTCGAGAAGCCCGGACAGGGCGGCATCGCCAAGAACGAGATGCGCCGCGCGCGGACTGGCCTCATCGCGCTCGCAATAGGGAAGCGTGGGATCGCCCGGGATCATCGCCAGCGCGGGCACTCGGCTGATGCCATGCTGTCGGAATACCAGTGGATCGACGATCAACTGCACGTCCCGCATGGCGCAGGCCGGACCTTCACAGCCCGGATCGATACGCAGAATCGCAGCCGACAATTTCGCCATCGGCGCGACCTGTCGCATTCCGCCCGGCATGCCGCGAAAGGCCATGACACCCCCAGCGCGCTCGAGCTGTCCCGCGTAGGTTCGTAGCGTCTCGACCGGCATGGAGGATGACACGAACAGGACCGGGACCCAGTGCTTCCCACCGTTGGCGGATATGACCCCGGATAGTGCCGTCTCCTCGGGTTGCTCCAACCCCAATGCTTGTGCGATTCGCCGACTAGCGGCTTGCCGTTCCGTGGCCAACGCTTCGCGTGCGGCCGCGACATCAGCCTCCACACGTTTCACCATGGTGGGATCGCTCTTGTGCCGGGCGAGCCCATCAAAAGCGCGGCGCTGCGATGTGGCGTTCGGTTTAGCCGGCAGGACGGGCGAAGGCGACGTGGAGGACTTGGCCTTACCGGCGGCGCGCTTCAAGCGCTCAAGCGCTGCCTTGCCCTCGTCCTGAATCCGGGCCCGAGCATCGTCGCTGCGGGGCTGATCGGCTAAGGCCTGCGCTTCGCTCGCCGTGCCCCACACCAAGCCGAGCGCAAGACCTGCCGGAAGCAGGGCGCGCCTAGTTGCTGATCGTCTGCATATGGGCATCGATCTTGTCCTTCATCTCGATCTGGATTTCCGATTGGGCGCGCGCCTCGATGTCCGCATAATATTCGGAGAGGTCCATTCGCGAGAAATCGAGCGCTTGAAACTCTTCAGGCGTGAAGCCCCGGCAATAGGGTTCTTTGGGTGTACCCCAGCCAATCGCGCTGAACGCCTTCAACTGGGTCCGACCCTGCTCCTGGATGATACGGCCAAGCTTGGTGTTGAAGCAGCAATGGCCGCGGGCCTTCTGCACGCAGATGCCCAGGATGCTCGACGAACAATAGCTGCCGACCTCATGGCACATGCCCGAACCGCGCAACATGCCCACGTCCATATCCTGTTCGTCGCAGCCCTGTAGCAACACCTCGATCATGAAATTGACGGCCAGGCTGATCGCGATCGATGTGGGATCGATGCCGACGATGATCGCATTGGCGCCGGCACTCGCCGCCTGGCTTGCGGTCGCGCCGGCCTTGAAGGCGGTATACGCGGCCTTCATGCCGGTGAAGACGCCCTTGGCGACCGCGATCTTGGTCGAAATAGACGAGATCGAAC
>NZ_DATKFP010000371.1:0-2252 GCF_035511395.1 Sphingobium sp. | reverse complement strand
AGAGGCGGTCCAGCAGGTCTTCACTCTTCTCCAGGGAAAGACCGGGAATGTAGGCATTCGGGCGACGACCCAGCAGCAAACAGCGCCGCTGCGTTTCCGGGATGAGCCGTACCAATGGATGGACGGCCCCGACCACCCTGCGCGGGTCGCTCACCTCCTTGAAGCCGATGCGCAGATCCCCCGCGCTGGTCCGGCTGGCGTCGTGGATGCACGTCCGGTCCTCGATCTCGTCCCTTACCTCTTGCGGCAGCGCTTCGTAGGCGGCATACATGTTGGCAAAGTAGGTGCAGCCACCTTCCGCCGGTATTTCGAGCGCATGCAACGCGGCGCCCTTGGGCGGCGACGTGACATACGTCATGTCCGCGTGCCAGACGGCTTCGCCATCTCCCAGGCCGCCGATGGCCACGCCATCCACCTTGATGTTCGAAATCGTCGTGATTTCGGGATGATCCACGCCTGGGCCCTGCCTGACCGCCCTGGCCGCGATGGGCCGGGCATCGAGCTCCCCGAAATTCCGGGAAAACGCGATCAGCTGCTCGGCCGACATCGGATCCTGTCCCCTGAAGCGCAGTACCAGGTGACGACTCCAGGCCGACTGGATAAGGGCGACGTCCTCGGGCGGCAATGGACGGGAAAAATCCACGCCCTTGACCTCGGCCCCTATGCATTTTCCGATCGGTTCGATGGTGATGTTGTTCACGACTGTCTTCCTCCTGTCGATCATCAACGATACGCCTCAATACATGTGTGATTTATAATAAATGTCTAGTAATTCGTATTCATTTTTGTATGAATATCGCACGCAGAAAGTTCTCTTTCACTGAGATGGAAGTGTTTCTCGCCGTAGTGCGAGAGCTGAATTTCAGCCGCGCCGCCGAGCACTGTTGCACCACTCAACCCGCGCTGAGCGTGATGATTCGGGAACTCGAACGCAAGGCGGGCGCGCCTCTGCTCTTGCGCAGCACCCGCCGGATGAGCCTGACGCCGGCGGGCGAGCAGTTCCACCTCGCTTGTCGGCGGATACTGGACCAGTACGACGACGGCATATCCCAGTTCCAGAATTTCGTCGCCGGCCATGCCGGTACGCTGGTCGTTGCCGCCTCGCCATCGATCATGGCGGGGGTTCTACCCAAGGTATTGCAACGGTTGAACCGGCTCCATCCGGATATCAAGATCGAGGTCCGCGAGCGCTTGCACGAGGAGTGTCTGCGCCTGGTGCGAGAAAAGGATGCGCATTGCGCGATCACTGCCTACAAACGAGAAGCGGACGATCTCGACCAGCAACACCTTTGCCGCGATCGATTGGTGTTGATATGTCCCGCCACGCATGAGCTGGCGGCATACAAGCAAGTGAAATGGCAGGACGTCGTGCGCTATCCGCAGATTTCATTGCCCGCGGACAGCAGTATCAGGCAGATCATCGAGATCGAATTCATCAAGCGAAAGCTGAAGTTCCAGCCACTGGACGAGGTGGAGCGCTTTACGTCCCTGCTTGCCCTGGTTGCTTCCCAACGAGGGATAGGCGTGCTGCCCGGCTCGCTGATCGAACAACTGAGTTATCGGAATCTGCGGTTTCTTCCCATCCTGGACATGACGGCTGTACGCAGCATTTGCCTGATCACTGCGCGCGGCCACTTGCTGCCGCCGGCCCTGGAACACTTCCGGGCAGTGTGCCTGGACGAACTCGCCACGGACCCGCCCTGAATTGCAGCATGATGTTTTTTACATATGTGAAATCGCTTTCACACTAGTGAAAGTAGCGTCCACCCCGTGTTCCCCGTCGAGATAATCCGCCGCACCCGATACACGCGGCCACGACAGGAGACACCATGCCCCAGCACATCAGGATCGACCGACAAGGCCCCATCTGGCGGGTCGTCATCGACCGCCCCGACGCCAAGAACGCCCACGATCTCCAGACCTTCCAGGAACTGGTCGCCGCCTTCGACGAAGTCGAGGCCGACCCGGCTTGCCGCTGCGCCATCCTGACCGGCGCCGGCGACATCTTCAGCGCCGGCCAGGACCTGCGTTTCACCGCCCAGGCGGATCCCCAGGCCATCGACGCCTACGGCCGCTGGAACGTCGCCGCCCGGCAGCGCATCCAGCGCAACGCCAAGCCGGTGGTCGCCGCGGTGAACGGCCCGGCCATCGGCGGCGGCGTCTATCTGGCAACGTCCTGCGACCTGGTGGTCGCCGTCGATACCGCCTTCCTGCAGATGCGCGAGATCCAGGCCGGCAACCACAGTGGCGGC
>NZ_DATKFP010000370.1:0-7321 GCF_035511395.1 Sphingobium sp. | reverse complement strand
GAACTCATCGTATTTCTTTCTGGTCGCCCGGTCGGCCGGGTAACGCAGAATGAACGCGGCAAGCTCGAGTTTGTCTATGATGCGGACTGGCGGGAAACGCGGGGGAGTTATCCCTTGTCGCTGTCCATGCCGCTTGCCGCCCTGGAACATCCTCACGAGAGCATCGAGGCCTACATCTGGGGACTGCTCCCCGACAACGAGCTCGTGCTGGCCCGGTGGGCAAAGAATTTCCAGGTGTCGGCCCGCAATGCGTTTGCCCTGATCTCGCAGGTTGGCGAGGACTGTGCGGGCGCGGTGCAGTTCGTGCGACCCGAGCGTGTCGAAGCCGTCCTCCGGACTGGCGGTGATGACATAGCGTGGCTTGATGAGGCCGGGATCGCTGAGCGCCTGCGTGCCCTGAAATCGGATCATTCGGCATGGCGTCGCGCTGGTGACGTCGGCCAGTTCAGTCTGGCAGGGGCGCAGCCGAAAACGGCGTTGCTGTTGCAGGACGGGCGCTGGGGTGTGCCCAGCGGGCGCATCCCTACGACCCATATTCTCAAGCCTCCCGGGCATGATTTCGATGGACATGCCGAGAACGAACATTTCTGTCTCGCACTTGCCCGCGCCCTCGGGCTACCTGCGGTGACGTCGAGCGTCGTTCGCTTTGGTGACGAGGTCGCCTTCGTCACCGAGCGGTACGATCGCCAGGTCACGGCGCGCGGCGTCATCCGGGTCCACCAGGAAGATATGTGCCAGGTGGCCGGTATCTTGCCGACCATGAAATACGAAAATGAAGGGGGGCCTGGAGTCCGCCGGATTGTCGAGTTGCTTCGGCAAAGCTCTAGCGAGGCGGACGAGGATGTGTGGACGTTCGTCGATGCCGTCGCGTTCAACTGGCTGATCGCGGGGACCGATGCGCACGCCAAGAATTACTCGATGCTGATCGCCGGTGGCGGGCAAGCACGGTTGGCCCCACTCTACGACGTTGCCAGCATCCTTCCGTACGATGATTTCGATCCCATGCGCATCAAGCTGGCAATGAAAATCGGCGGAAAATACCGACTTCGCGAGATATCAATGCGAAACTGGGAAAAGCTGTGCGAAGAGGTCGCTCTAGGCCCGGTAGAGGTTTTCGGGCGAATTCGGGAGATGGCGGGGCGGTTACCCGGTGAAGCGATGAAGGTTCGGGATAGGATGCAGGCTGCCGGCATGAATCACCGTCTCGTCGATCGCCTAACCGAGTGCCTAAAGATCAACAGCTGGAAGTGTGCTGACCTGCTGTAGGGCCCATAGATCGCAGCTTGATCCCGTCGCGACGACGACGACTTCTGTAATCGGTCCACCGTTTCCGTTATCTCGTAACCGCCGGACAGCAGCGCGCCCATCCCAGTCGCTCAATTGGAAAAGACTCGCGCCTACGAGCGGTCAGTCCAGTTATGGCCAGGGCTGGGACATTTCTGCCGTTCAACTGCGGCGTGGCGAACGGCGGATCTTATCAAATGCCGACGTTTAGCGATTGCACCTCTGATCTCATGGGCCGACCGACGCTGGCCGTTTGCGCTCTGGCAGGGCCCGGGCGAGCCGAGACGCGTTGTTGACATTAATTCATCCGGATTTCGATGATCCTCTTTGCCCGCGACAGCAAAATAGGCAATTCGCCTGGTCACTCTACTCCGATCTGGACGCATTCTGCGCGGACGTTTTCTCTACACAACTTGCCGCAACTATGTTTTATTACTCCCCTGCTCGCGCGCGAAAGGGGATTCGAGGCAAAGCGGGACGCGAGCGTCGGGGGGCGACATGAGACAGCTCGTAATATTGGGCCTCGGCGTTTGTCTGGGCGGCTGCGCGACGACCAAGCCGCTCGATGGTGCAGACATGGAGTATCGCCTGCCGCGCACCGACGCGGTCGTGGCGGTGACGATGACGATCAAGGATTGCGACACGTTCCGCGTCGACGGCTCGATCGCGGTGACGCCGCAGGCGGGAGCCGGAGCCAAGGCGTTCAGCATTCCCGCCTCCAGCCTGGCGTCGGCCCGGATCAAGCGTTCCTTCAAGATCACCAGGAATGGCAACGACGTGCTGATCGGGATCAACAGCACGGTCGCCGACCGGACACCGCAGATCGCGGGCAATGTCCTCAAGACGGTCGCGACGCTCCTGCCCGTGCTGGCGGCGGCGCCCGTTACGACGATACCGCAGTGCAATGCCCTGACGCGCTCGCTCACCGTACGGTCGAAAGCCCTGACGGAGCAGCTCAAGAACCTGAACGCGCCGCCCGCAAGCGGGGCTCCTGCCGCAACGCCGGCCGAGACCAAGGCGAAGGGCGACGACATCGATGCGATTTCCAAGCAACTAGCTGCGGTCAAGACGGCGCTGACGATTACCTTCAACGTACCGGTCACCTTGCCTGAAGCCAATCCAGGGAGCGATGGCTCTGCTGCGGCATCGGCGATGGTTAAGGATCCGTTCGGGGCTTGGTTCGAAAACTACACGGCCGACCAAGTGACCAAGCTCTATGGCCTCGCCTGGACGATCAAGCCGGAAGCGACCACCTATACCACCGTAGTACCGCTCCACCCGCGCAATCCGTCGCGCGACTGCGGGTTCAAGGTTCCGATCCCCTATGCGACCCGGGCGACGCTCGAGGTCGTCGGCCAGGGCGAGAAGGTCACGGATCTGAAGAAGACCCTGGTCGTCTATGTCGGGCAGTGGGATTCGCGCGAACTGTGCATCGACGCGGGGTTCGGCGAGACGCGGACGAACGAGCTGGCCTTCGACGATTATGGCCGCATGACCTCGGCGAACTGGTCCTCGGAGGCGCGGGCAGAAACGATCAGCGGCGCGATCTCGGGGTCGGCCGGCGACATGGCGACCGTAATCGGAACGATCGCCCCGACGACGGTTAAGGCCCAGAAAGCCGAGATCGACGAGCTTCAGACCCAGCAGAACTACAACAAGATCAAGGCGTGCGAGGCAGTGATCAAGGCCGGGGGATCGACCTGTCCGAGCCAGTGAGGAGTGGCCTCGATGAAGAACATCGCGCTCATCAGCGACTCGGATGACGTCTCGCGTGCGCTTCTCGACCAGATCGGCGCGGCGGTCGGCAAGCAGCTGGCGGGCGATGTCGCCAGGCATTGGCCCGTCACCGGCACGATCGCGACCTTCGGTACGCTGATGGAGATGCCGGCGGGCTATAGTCCGATCGTCATCAAGGACAGGCTGCCGTTCGACGGCGCCGTCGGTGCGCACTGGACGGAGAGTGGCGATGCCTTCGCAGTCGTGCTCGGCACCTCTGACCCCAACGAGGTGTCGCTCGCGGTCAGCCATGAGGCGATCGAGATGATGATCGACCCAAAGGGCGAACTGCTCCGGCCGGGGCCAAGCCCGGTCGCAGGTCAGGGACAGGTGCAGTTTGTCGTCGAGGTCTGCGATCCGGTGCAGGACCGGGACTGCGGCTATCGCATCGACGGCATCCTGCTGTCCGATTTCTGCACGCCAGCGTTTTTCAGCGACGGATCGGCGCCCTTTTCCTGGCAGAAGAACATCGCGGGCCCGCGCGCGCTTGCAGCCGGCGGCTATATGTCCTGGCTGACGGGCGACAACCACATCTGGCAGGGCTCCGGCCTCGGCCCCGCGTTCGCTGCGACTGACAAGGGCCCCTATGATCCGACCCTGCCTATCCGCTTCCAGACCGATCGGCTGGGCGCTGAACAGACGCTCGCGGCGATCCGCAACTCAGGCAGGCGCCGCAAGCCGTTTGGAGCGAAGCGGCCTTCAGGCAAATATGATCGCAAGCTCGCGATCCTGGACCGGCTCGATCAGCTGCTCGCGCAGCAGCCGGCAACAGCATTGGCATAAGGAGGTAGGACCATGGCGTTCAAGATCATAGGCATCATTCTCGTTATCGCGCTGATCGCCTGGGTCGTCGCCGCCTTCGTCTTCTCGTTCGGCGCTCATCCCGCCCCTAACATGCTCGGCATCGGCAGTGCGTTCGAGGGCAATCTCCAGCTGCCCGCGGAGAAGATCGCGAAGGCGTTCGCGGATGCGCGGACGAAGATGCTCGAGGTCAATGCGGCCGGCAGCCACCTCAAGACAGCGAGCGCGATCGGCGCCTGGCTGAGCTTCGCCGCCACCGCCGGCATCACGCTCATCATCGGCTTCCTCGGTCGCCCGCTTCCCGCGCCTGCGGGACAACCCGACACGAGCGGCCTGAGCATCCCTCTCACTCGCACGATCGGGCTGCTTGCGGCCGCGGCGGCGGTGCTCACCGCTTTCGGCAGTCTGGCAGCAACGAAAGCGGAGGAGCATTTCAAGCATGCCGACGAGCTGCGCACGATGATCGTCCAGTCGCGCAAGGCAGTCCTCGACGCCAAGACGGCGGATGAGGCGCAGGCGGTGCTCGACGACCTCGCGCTCAAGATGGGGCGATGAGACGCTGGTGGGCGTGCGCGTGGCTGTTCTCGCTTGCCGCTTGCGTGCAGGAGGCGCCGCCGTTTCCTGACCCAACGGCATTGGGCCTCTCCGAGGCGCCGACCGAACATGTAATCGCGGGCGCCGCGATCCGTAAGGCCGCAACAATCCTCGGACCCGACGCAAAGATCAAGCTCTACCCGGGCTGGCGCGGACGGGAGCGCGGCGTTGCGATCTATACCCTGACCAGCGACAGCCTGGCGGTGAGCGAAGTGATCGGCACCTATGACGAATGCGGCTGCATCCTGTTGAGCAACGCCCGGCTCGAGGCGTGGCTGGTGGGCGAGATGGGCACCGGCATCGGCCGCCTCGACATCGATCGGACGTCGCTGCTCACCTATATGTTGCTGCACGAGGCGGGACATGTCGCACAGGGCAAGACGCCGTGCGGCCTCGCCCTCAGCGGTGGCGCCGCGAGCGCAACAGTTGATGCCCGGCTCAACATGACCGACACCGCGCAAAAGGTCTGCGAGCGCGCCGCCGACCGCTATGCGTCCGAGGCGGTCCGGGCCGCGCTCGAGCACAAGGGCTCGGACAGGGGCATCGTTGCCGCACAGGTCGCGATCGCGCTGTCCGAACTAGCCTTCAACCTGCAGGCAAAGCGGATGCTCGACCGTTTCGGCGAGAATATCATGAGGAGCCCGTCGCTATTCCGCGATCTCGGCCTGTCGCATCCCAATCTCGAATGGCGGATCCTTTCCGCCAACGCGATGATCACTCCCAACCCGACCTCGGAGGAGCTGCTTCAGGCGTTCGAGACGGCCCGCACCGAGGGGCCGATCCTTTTGAAGCTCTCGCCACCGTCATGACGCGTCGCCCACGGACCGTGTCCCACCGATGGCTGGCGATCATGCTGGCGTGGGGCTTGGCGGTCTGCGGCAACGCGCCTGTCGATATCGACGATGTGCCGGCGCGCTATGGGCTCGCCCAGACGGAGCGGGGACGCGCGTTTGCCGAACAGGCCGTCCTGCTGATCGACTTCCTGCTGCCGCAGGGCGAACGGCTCAGGCTCCGGCCGACCTGGCCCCAGAGCGGACTGTTTGGGGCGCATCGCTGCCGGAGGGGTTCGCGGTAGGCGAAAGGCTTTTTCTGGTGATAGTTGTTGTTCAAATCCGATCGGCGAACGACGCATTCTGGTCGGCTGCCGCCCCACACGAGCATCGGCTATCCCGGCACCCCAGCTCTAAACCGGACGGACGCCTACCGGCCCACCCTCGTCATTCGCAGATCGATCTTGGGGCGCTTCTGGAGCCGGGGTCCTATCTCGATTTCGTCAATGCTGTCCTGTTCAACGGCCCGCTTGGCATCGTCGAGCGCGGAGTTCTGAACGAGACCGGCAAGATTTCAGGCCGCGCCCAGTCCGCGGTGCGGCCGCTGTCGAACCAGGATTTCAACCGGATCATCGATCTGAGAGCCGCCGAGGAAGCGGACTTTTTGCCCCGCGTTGGCTTGGGGGCGCCCGATGTTTCGGTCCTGCGGGAAGAGCGCGTGCCCTTCGTTGACGAGATCGAGCGCGACCGGGTCGCCTATCTCGGATCGCGGCTGGAGCGCGATAGACTGTTTCGGCGCCGGGTCGTAACCGCCTACGATGCGCGCTGCGCGATTACCGGTCTCAAGCTCATCAATGGCGGCGGCAGGGCCGAGGTCGAGGCAGCCCATATCAGGCCCGTCGAAAAGGGCGGTCCTGATATCGTGAGCAATGGTCTGGCCTTATCCGGTACCGTGCATTGGATGTTCGATCGGGGCCTGATCTCTCTAGGCGATGACCTTGAGGTCCTAGTTAGCCGCCAAGCCAATGATGCCGATTCCATTCGCGGGCTGATCAATCGCACCGGCTTTGCACTTCCCCCTCTTCAGGCTGGTGATCGTCCGCACCCCAGCTTTCTGAGCTGGCATCGCGAAAATTGCTTCAAGCACTGAGGAACGCCGCATGAGCACTGACCTTCTTCTCTCGCGTCTTAAAATCAAGATGAGTGTGCTGACATGCGGCAATCCGCTGACGGGCGCGGCGGTCGAATCGGCGCTTGCCGAGCGGCCCGGCGCGCTCGATGCGCTTCCCAATGGGCTGGGCCAGTTTGCTGGGCATCTTGCGGATGCGATCGAAGACTATCTCGGATTTCATGGGCAGGAACTGGCGCGCGACCTTAATGAGCAGGCGCTTAAGACTTGGCGAGCCGATGTCGAGTCTGCCGTTCGCAAGGTATTGAGCCAGGTAGAATCGCCCTCCTGAAGAGGCCTCATTCTGACATCGTCGCAAGCGGGTAAGGCCGCCCCGCGCGAGGCGCGGCCGCGCTCTATTTCGCTGACGCTCAACCGAGCCACCTGCGGCGTCTCGTCGGCATAGCCGTGACGATCGCTGGCGGGGGGCGGGATGCATCGCATCCCTTCAGCAGTCGCCGCGCCTTCGGCACGGCGGCGTTGAGCCTTGACGGCTCCAAGGTGGCGGGGGGCGTCGCTGCCCTGTAGCCCCGCCTCGACGGGCCGCAACCCGTCCGCTGCGCTGCCGGGTCTTCCACTTCGTTTCAGCCCTTCGGGTGCGCCCCGCCTTCAGCCGGCGGGGCTGTCAGTCCGCTCCTGCCGCCCCCCGCCACCCTGGCGCCGGTCAATGGCGGTTGAGGAAAGGAGTGAGAAGTCATGACTGACCGTCAGAGCCTTTATGGCGAGGTTACCGCACGTGTGATCGCCGAACTGGAAGAAGGACGTCTTCCATGGGTGCAGCCTTGGGTATAGCGCGGCAATTAGGGAGACCGGTCGGCGGCGATTATGATGGCCGGTAGGCGGCTGCGCCGGGTGGTGATTTTGGGCTACCATGAGATGGCATTTGAGGCAACGGCCAGCGACAACTATGCGGGCGTGTAATTGTCGC
>NZ_DATKFP010000369.1:0-17296 GCF_035511395.1 Sphingobium sp. | reverse complement strand
GACAACGATCGGCTGATGAGGCGGCGTCCGCCCGCAGGTGGCGACGTCATAGCCTTCGGCCAGCAATCGCCTCACGATCGCCGCGCCAATACCCCTCGTCCCGCCCGTGACTATGGCGAATTTGCCCCGGCCTGTCTCGCTCACGTCGCATCCTTTCCTTGCGGGCTTAGCCCATAGCATTTTCCTGTCGATGCCCCTATCCCAATCGCCCCGCGCACCGCCACTTATAAATGCGGCTTAATCTGTAGATTGTTACGCAGATTGGGTATATAATGAAAAATAAACGCCATATTGCGTTATATCAGGAGAGAGTTGGATGGCCTACACCCTTCAACAGCTGAGCGATCTGGAAAACATCCGGACGCTCAAGCATCGCTATTTCAGGGGGATCGATACCGCCGATCTGGATCTTCTGCGGCCGCTATTCACCGCCGATATCGACGTAGATTATCGCGGCGGCACCTATCGCGTGCAACTGGCGGGGCGCGACAATATGATCGAATTCCTGGCCAACAGCTTCCATTCGGGCGCGGTCGCTATGCACCATGGCCATATGCCTGAAATCACGCTGACGGGCGAGGATAGCGCCGAGGGCATCTGGTATTTGGAAGACATCTTCATCGACGTCGAACGCCAGCTCCACACCACGGGGACCGCCATCTATCGCGACCAGTACCGACGCGAGGACGGCGACTGGAAGATCGCCAGCACCGAATATGACCGGGTCTATGAAATGATCCGGCCACTGGCGGCCGATGCCCAGATCAGCTGGCATCATCTGGCAAAGGCGGGCCGCAAGCCCGAAGAGCGTGGCGACATCAGCCACCTGATCACCTGGGATGCCGCCGCCTGATCCGGGCAACAAAACAACAAGGTTGATAAGGGGAAAATCATGTCTCGTCTGGCATTTGCCGTATCGTCGCTGGCCCTGCTGGCGGCGCCGGGCGTCGCATCGGCCCAAGGCTCGTCAGCGCCCGGCGCGAGCAGCCTGTCCGAAGGCAGCGACATCGTCGTCACCGCCCGCCGCCGCGAGGAACGGTTGCAGGATGTACCGATCGCCGTCAGCGCGGTCGACGCCTCGTCGCTCAACAGCCGCGGCCTCGACAATGTGACCCAGGTCAGCCAGATCGCGCCCAATATCCAGTTCACGCCGGGCCAGGGCGGCAATAGCGGTGGCATCGCACCCTTCATTCGGGGCGTGGGCGAAAATGACTTCATCATCACCTCCGACCCCGCAGTCGGCGTCTATATCGACGGCGTCTATGTCGCGCGCACTTTCGGCGCGACCACCGAATTGCTGGGCATCGACCGGATCGAGGTGCTGCGCGGACCGCAGGGGACGCTGTTCGGCAAGAACACGGTGGGCGGCGCGATCAACATCGTGTCTGCCGTGCCGGGCCAGCAGCAAAGGATCGAAGCCGACCTGCGCTATGGATCGTTCAACACCGTGCGGGGGCGTGTATATGCCGAAACGCCGTTATCGGACCGCTGGTCGCTGGGGATCGCGGCGCTCGGCGAATTTGGCGAGGGCTGGCAGAAAATCCCTTCTGGCAAGAATCTCGGCAACCGCAATGTCGTCGCAGGCAAGGCGGCGCTAAATTATGACGGCGAAGCGCTCGACGCCTTGTTGCAGGTCGACGGCCTGCGTCGGCGTCAGCACAGCGCCCCTCACAGCATGATCGCCTTCACGCCGACCTTCTTTTCGACCCTGCAATCCACCTTCCTTGCACCCTGCTGCACCGTGCCCGGCGACATCGACCGCACCGACAGCACGCCCGCGCTTAACAAGGACCAGACCGACGCGTTCAACACATCGCTGACGCTGACCGCCGATCTGGGTAGCGCGACGCTGAAGTCGATCACCGCCTATCGCTATGTCGACGCCCTGTTCGGCCGCGATGGCGACGCGTCGGCAGCGGTCAACTATGCGGGCGACATCCATGACGAGAAGGCGCGGCAAATCAGCCAGGAACTGCAATTGTCGTTGGACCTTGGCGGGCGCGGCACATTGCTGCTCGGCGCTTTCGCCTATCGGGAAAAGACGCGAGACAATACCCGGTTGATCGTTGCAGACGGGCTTTATCCGGCGCTCGTCGCGGCTGGACTCGATCCTCTCCCGGTCGCGCCGGGCATTGCCATCCCCGCCTCCTCGCTCGACTTCAACATCGATTTTCGCAACCGCCAGCGGACGGACAATCTGGCCCTGTTCGCCAACGGCAATTACGAACTGGTCGATGGCCTGTCGCTGGAACTGGGCGCGCGATATACCTGGGAAAAGAAGAAGTTCAGCCAGTCGGCCATACGCATCTACTCGGGCGAGCCGCTGCTCGCCGGAACGCCGAGCTACACGCTTGAAAAGAGCTGGGACGCCTTCACGCCCCGCGCCTCGCTGTCCTACAAGCTGCGGCCGAACCTGATGACCTATGCGTCCTTCTCCAAGGGCTTCCGCTCCGGCGGCTTCAACGGGCGCCCGACCTCGCTGGAGGAAATCGGTTCCTATGATCCCGAGCATCTGACGGCCTATGAAGCGGGCATCAAGGCGGGCTTCGGGCGGATCGCGACGATCAACCTAGCCGTCTTCCGCAATGAATATCGCGACCAGCAGATATTGGTGTCGACCGTCAGCCCGACCAGCGGCCTGATCGTCGTGCGCAACGAAAATGCGGGTCGCTCGCGTATTCAGGGTATCGAGCTGGAGGGCAATTTCCATGTCACGCCACGCTTCACTCTGACCAGCGCGCTCGGCTTGCTCGACGCAAAATATCTGAACTATGTTTCAGTCATCAACGGCGTGCCGACCGATGTAAGCAACCGGCAGTTGAAGCAGGCTCCCGACATCACTGCCAATGCCAGCGCAGTCTATCAGGCGCCTGTGAGCGAGCAGATGGAAGCTGTGCTCCGGCTTGATGTCGCCTATAAGAGCGAAGTCTATGTCGACGCCGAAAACACACCGCTGCTGCGTCAGCCCGACCACGCGATCCTCAACGCGAGTGCGGAGCTTCGCTTTGCCGACACCGGCTTGTCGGTGCGCGCGGGCGTCGACAATATCACCAACCGGCGCATCATCACGGCGGGTTATGACGCATCCACCAGCTTCGGTTTCACGGAGGCTTATTACTCGCCGCCGCGGCGCTACAGCGTCACACTGGCCTGGCGGCGATGATAATAGAATTTGCCGGTCGGCTGGGGCAACCCATGGGCGATGACACCGCCTTTGTCGACCTGCTCGAAACCCTGTACGGCGGCCTCACCCGGTCGCCGCCATGGGAGGATTTTCTGCGAGCGCTGGCGGCGGCCACCGGCACGACCTATGCAACGATACTGATCGGCCGGGGCTGCGCCGGGATCGACGCCCATGTGACGCCGGGGGCGGACCCCGACCACACACAGCAATATCAGCAGATATCGGAGGCCGACCCGTTTGTCGGCCTGCCCGAAGGGCAGGTGGTGTCTTTCAGCGATTTCGTGAACCATATTCCAGCGCGCTTCCAACATTGGATGGACGTCGCGCGCACTGGACAGATTTTAGGCGTCGATCTGTACCGATCGCCTGACATTTCGATCCGCCTTCGCCTGACGCGTGACGACAGTAGCGACGATTTTAGGGACGTGGAAAAGGCACTTCTCGAACGCCTGATTCCCCATTTGCGGATCGCACTCGACCTGCATGCGCGTCTTACGACCACCCAGGCGGAGAGCCAGTTGTTCAGCAGCGCCATGGCCGATCTGGCCGTGGCGACCCTGATCCTGGATCGCGGCGGACGGATACTGCGGCGCAATGCGGTCGCGGCGCGAATGCTGGAGGATGGCAGGATCTGGACGGAAAAAGGCGGCAAGCTGGAACCCCGCACCCATAGCGTCGCGCGGACCATCGCCCAAATTCTCGCTTCGCCGCCCCTGGCCGGCGAGGAATGCCAGTTCGAGGTCGCGACGCCTGATGGCCAGCTATTGCATGGACAGGCGCGTGCCGTTCCCTCCTCGGCTTATGCGGACGGCGCCTGGCTGGCGCTATTCCTGGCCGATCCAGTCCAGCCCAGCGGCCCGTCCAGCGCTATGCTCCGCGATCGATACCAACTCACCAGATCGGAGGCGGCCCTGGCCCTTCTGCTCGCCGAAGGCGCGTCGCTGGCCGATGCAGCCACCGAACTCGACATCGCGTACAATACCGCCCGGTCCCACCTGCGCGCGATCTTCACCAAAACAGGGACGCATCGACAGGTTCAACTCGTCACAATGCTGCGGACGGTCGGCCAGGATCAAAGAATCTGATCCAATTGGAGGATGTGATCCCCTCGACCCGATCCTAGCCTCTCCTGAAGAGAACAAAGGAGAGGCTCATGCGGTTTTCGATCATCTAGGAAGCGCAGATGGCGGATACGTCGCGCGAAAATGAACAGCAGGTGTTCCGCGACATCGTCGACCAGGCGATCCTTGCCGAGGAAATGGGTTTCGACGTGATCTGGGCCGTGGAACATACCGCGCTCACCCAATATGCCCACATGTCCGCGCCCGAAACCTTCCTCGCCTATCTGGCGGGGCGAACCAGTCGCATCGGCATCGGCCATGGTGTCGTCTGCCTGCCGCCCGCCATGAACCATCCGGTCAAGGTGGCCGAACGCATCGCCACGCTCGACATACTGTCCGGCGGGCGGGTGCATTTCGGCATGGGCAAGGGCGGCACCCAACAGGAAGCAGGTACCTTCGGCTATAATCTCGAAGACCTTCCGCCGATGATCGACGAGAGCATGTATCTGATCCCCAAGATACTGAAACATGGCGAGATCGAGCATGACGGCCAGTTCGTGACGATCCCCTTCCGCCCCATCCACCCCAGCCCGATGCAGGATCCGCATCCGCCGCTCTACATGGCCTGTACCCGCGCCGACACGCTTACGACCGCAGGCGAGCGGGGCATCGGGGCGCTGGTGCTGGGCTTTGCCGGACCGGACGATATCGCAAAGAAGAACGCCATCTACCGCGAAGCCTTCGCCAACCGAAAGGCGGAGGATCAGGTGGGCTATCGCCCGAACAATCATCTGGCGGCGCTGTGCCCGGCACTCGTGCTGGAAGACCGCGAAAAGGCACGCCGCATCGGCCTGCGTGGTCAGCGCTTTTTTGTGGAATCGCTCGGCCATTGGTATTCCGGTGGCCCTGCGCCCGATGTCGAGGATTTGGACGCAAGCGAAAGCATCGCCGCGCTCCAGCGCCATAAGGAAGAAACCGTCGCCTGGCTCTCCGGCGAAAAAATCGCAGTCGGCGGCCACCATACCGAAAGTTTCGAGGTGACTGAGGACGCCTATGGCACGGCGCAGGACTGTATCCGGCATGTGCAACGGCTGTTTGATGCCGGCGCGGACGAGATCCTCTTCATGTTCCAGATGGGCGGCATCCCGCATGAAGCGATCATGGAGACGATCCGCAATATCGGCGAGAAGGTGATCCCGCATTTCCACGAGCAGGCCGCGCTTGCCGCCGAATGACTGATCCTGGCCGGTCGGGACATGCTGCGTCCTGCCCGACCGCAAGCGACAGCAACGCATGATCCGGGGCGCCGTCACGACGACGCCCCGACCCTCCGTTCAGGTGACGATAGCAGGGTGCGCGATGCGCGGATCGCCCAGCATCGCGCGATAGGATGGCGGCGTGCGGCCGCCCGCCTCGGTAATGCCATAGCGCTGTGCTACCTCCGCGGCGATCAGCGTTTGGCCGTTCAACTCTTCGCGCACAGGATCGTCATGGATCGCGGCGATCACACGGCCGTTGAATTCCGGCGTTTCCGCATCGGCCATGAATTTTTCATATTGTTCAGGATGCTCGGCCAACGTCTGCTTGCTCCGCTCCGTCAGCAGCGGTCCCATCCAGAGCGCGATGGCCGCGACCCCGGTGCCCCGGAAATCGACGCCCATGTCGGCCGCGAATTTGTCGACGCCCGCCTTCTGCGCGCCATAGGCCGCGCCGTGCATGTAGCAGACCGAACCGAAGGAGGAAGTGAAGGCAATGAGGCCGCTTTTGGCCGGCACCATCATTCGCGCGGCATGCCAACTCGCCAGATAATGAGAGCGCAGCCCCACATCGAGGATATTCACCAGATCAGGCGACTTTTCCCAGAAAGGACCGGGCCGGACCAGATCGTCGTGCAGAGCGGCAACATTGTTGACGAGGATGTCCAGCCGTCCGCTTTCCTCGCGCACGCGATCGAACAGCGCAGCGATGGCGGCTTCGTCGCCATGGTCGACCTGCACCGCCCGGCCTTCGCCGCCCGCAGCATCGACCTGTGCCGCCGTAGCCCCGATCGTACCGGGCAGCGCAGCATCCCCTTCGCGCACCGAGCGGCCGGTGACATAGACGCGATAGCCCTTTTCGCCTAGCGCCGCTGCGATCCCGCGACCCGCACCCCGGCTCGCGCCGGTGACGATCGCCACCGGACGTTCACACCTCTCCATCCTTTATCTCCTTCAGGCCGCAGCCGTAGTGCTGCGCTTGTCCAGTGTCACATGCGTGCCGTTGGCGCGCTTCTGCCACTCGGGCGCCTTATCGCGCGGATTGTAGAATTGCTTGTACCAAAGACGGACCTTGCCATAGGGACCGTCATTGGGAACCACCATGGGATTGAGGCAGGCACGCTTGTTCTGCCAGATCTCGACATCCTGCGCGAAGGCCAGGCGGCTCCCCTCCTGATATTCCAGCGCGGCGGCGCGTAGTTCGTCCGTGACCGGGGCCGAACCGTCATTCACCTGCACCATCAACCCGTGCCAGACGCGGATCTTGCCATCCTCGATCGGCGTATGAGTGATCATAATGAAGCTGTTGAAGGTTCCCTCCATCTCCGACTGGAGAATCGACGGGCCGGTATACCAGGTGTCGAGCGTCAGCACGTCTTCCGGGTTGAGCGTCAGAGTGCGGTGGCCCGCCGCATAATATTGGTGGACGACGTGGTCCTTGAACTCATTGGCGAAGTAGACGAAGTCTTTCGCGCCATGGATCGGGACGAAATGGCCATAATCGGCCATATTGTCGACAACTTCGATCGGATGGATGTCGAGATCGCCCATATAGTCGATCTTCCAGTTCACCCAACCTGGTGCATCGAAATGACCGCCAAAGTCGGGGAGATCGAAATCAGGTTCCAGTCCCTCGGGATCATGCCACATCCAGATCGTCCCGGCGCGCTCGATCACCGGGAAGGTCTTGAGCCTGGCCGCCTTGGGCACGAAATCCGAATAAGGGATGCTCTTGCAGGCCCCGTCGGGACCATATTGCCAGCCATGGAAGGGGCAACGGATCGATTCGCCCTGCACCTGCTCCCCGTCGCGCACGATATAGGACGTGCTGTTCTTCGCGAGATGTGCGCCCATATGCGGGCAATATGCCTCCACCACGTAAGGCGCGCCACTTTCGCCGCGATAGATCACCAGATCCTGGCCGAAATAGCGTATGGGCTGGGGCGTCATCGTCGCCTCTGCACTTTCGCCGATCATAAACCAGCCACGGGGAAACTGAAACTCACCCAGACGATAGTCCGAAGACGTAGCCATAAATCATCCTCTCGCTTGCAGCGGCAAGCTAGCATGAAGGGTGGCCGAACTCCACCCTGCGCCGGCCGCCCACACCAAAAATTTCTGACACTTCTACGCAAACAAGCGTCAATTAAACATGATTATATGTTAAATGCGGTTTTTATGTCAGATAAATTAATGCTGAGGAGCGAGCGACATGAGTGAGAGCGCTGACGATGGGACCAGCCAATGCCCCACCGTCGCAAGCCATGCGGCGATGCGCGCTGCGCTGGAAGCCTATGTGGACCGAATCAACAAGGGGGACAAGAACGGCATCCTGGCGCTGTTCGCGCCCGACGCCGTGATAGAGGATCCCGTGGGCGCACCCACCCGGTCCGGCAAAGCGATTGAGACCTGGTTCGCCGATACAATTACCTTCGGAACCCGGATCCGCCCCGTCGCCCCGATCAGGGGTTCGCATGCCAATGCAGCCGCGCTGATATTCGAGGTGACATTCCGACCACCTGATGGCCCGCCCATGCTGATCCGATCCCTGGATGTCTGCACCTTCGACGGTGAAGGGCGAATCACCAGCCTCAAGGCCTATTGGGGGCCTGATGATGTGGACATTCTTCCCTGTTGACCAGGCCAGAAGTGCCGAGAGCCGCGCCTCGATACGCAACCCCTCGGCGAAATGCGGATCGGGCGGCAGCGAGCAGTTCCACCACCTCAATCAGATGCCCTTCCGGATCGGTGACGAAAGCCACCTTAACCCCATGTTCGGCCCTGACCTCGACCTCCGTGACAACCGCGCCGCCCGCTGCCTTGGCCCGCCCCACGAAGGCGGTCACATCGGGGGTCTGGAAACCCAGTATCACCTCCTCATTGGCAGGCGCCGCCCGATGCATAAACTTGAACAACACCAGCGTCGAACCGCCCGCCACTGGAACAGGATTTCGACAATCTTGCGATCTCCAACCGCGTCCTGAATGCGTCCCACCTCCGTCAAACCAGCAACCTCCTTGTAGAAGGTGGCCATCGCCTCCAGGTTCCGTACCACCAGCTTGGTAAAACCGAAATGAGCCTTGCCCGACATGCCTTGCCCTCCTTCGTGAAATCACGGTCGACCCAACGCACGTAATCGGATCAATATTTAACGATTTCGTTTAATATATCGCCGTAAATTTTCTACATCACTACGCAATTATGAATGCAACCCATACCTGCCCGCACAGCCCTCCCCGCTTGCCAGTGAAGGCACCGATGCGTAAAGCTGAACTGGCGGCGGTGCCGCGAAAGGCCTTGAACGAGCGCCTTTTTCCCAAGGAGTTTGCAAACCCGCCAATGCCCGCCGTCCGCCTTTCCAGCGCCGACCGTCGCAATTCCATCATTTCCGCGGCGAAAGCCGTGTTCGCGCGCTACGGACTGGAAGGCGCACGCACGCAGCAGATCGCGCAGGCCGCCGGCGTATCCGAGGCTCTGATCTTTCGCCACTTCGCGACCAAGACGCATATATATCGCGCGGTGTTACGGGAAGTGATCGCCGAACAGAACGCCACATTCAGCGCAATGGACACGGTGGAGGCCAGCGCGGACGGCGCGCTGGAGATTATCCGCAGGCTGGTGGATCACGCCATGAAGGGCGCGGAGGCGGACAATGTCGCAGGGATGCGGATGGTTGTCGGCAGCCTGGCTGGCGATGGCGGTTATGCGCGCCTCATCTATCGCCGCGCGCTGCGCCTATCCCTGCCTGCGCTGGACAGCGCGCTGGCGGCGGCGCGGGCGGAGGGTGCGATCACTGGTGCAGCCATCGCCACGGTCAACGCGGTCGCTTTTCTGGAGCATGTCGGCACGATGATGCTCATGGCGCATTGCCACAGCCGCACGGCAATCCCCTATGATGACGACGATCGTCGGGTGAAACGGGACGCCATATTGTTCTGCGCGCGTGGGCTGGGCATAGCGGAAAATCGCATCCAAACCTTCCTGGATCGCTTTTATGCGTAGAACTATTAGCATGTGTTACGCTTAATTATAAGATTGCGCGCATTTTACTTTCAATTGGCGTATTGCCATGAACCTACCATTATCCTATCAGCCCTTCATCGGAGAGGGTTGATGCGCAGCCACCTGCTGCGAAAGCGTCTCTTCAGGCACAATGACCCCTGCCCAACAGGGACAACATAGCGATGATGCCGGTCCGACAAGGCTGCACGTCGGGATAGTGAGGAGAGACACTATGCTGCTGAAGGACAAGGTCGCAATCATCAGTGGGGTCGGGCCCGGAATGGGCCAGGCGCTCGCCCGAATTGCCGCCGCCGAAGGCGCATCCGTGGCTCTGGCCGCCCGCAATCAGGGCTTCATCGAACAGGTTCGCGACGAGATCATCGCCAGGGGCGGCAAGGCGATCGCCATCCCCTGCGATGTATCGGACGAGGGTCAGTGTGCTGCCCTTGCCGAGCAGACCGCAGCAGCCTTTGGCGAGCGCATTCATGGCCTGGTCAACAGTGCCTATTATCATGGCGACTGGAGCTTCGTCGAAAACAGCGACGTCGCGGATCTGGCCAAGGCCTTCGATGTCAATTGTCTGGGCGCCCTGCGCCTGACCCGCGCCTGCATCCCCTATCTGCGCGACGGTGGCGCGGTGGTGAACGTCTCCACCATGGCCACGGTGCGCCCCTATGGTGGCGAACATGGCATGGAAATGGGCTATGCCGTTGCCAAGGGCGCGCTCAACACGCTCGGCAAATATATGGCAACCGACCTCGGCCGCTTCGGCATCCGGGTGAACACCTGCCGCATGGGCTGGATTCATGGCGATCCCGTCGAACAGCATATCCAATCCCAAGTCGACGCCGGTTTTCCGCGGGATGACGTCATCGCGAGCATCACCCGCGAGATTCCAATCGGCAGGATCCCGCCGGAGGATGACTGCGCCCGCGCCGTGCTGATGATGATTTCCGACTATTCCCGTGTCGTCAGCGGCGCGGCGCTGGACGTCAACGGGGGCCACTGGATGGCGCCCTGAGACCGGGTCCGTTCCCGCCCTGCATCGCTGAACATCAGGAGCCCGGCTCGGGCCGCGGCGCCATCGCGCCGATCACATCGGCGCCATATGAGCCAGCGCCCATATCCCTTCATTTCTCCGCCGACGGCACCAGCGTTCATATCTCGCTATTCGCGGGATCGCCCGATCGGCGGTTCCAGATTATGACGCCGCCACGTCCGCGATCGACGGGATCGCCGGCATAACAGGGACATTATGGGCATAGCCTATCTCTTCGTAGCGCTCGGCGATGCGCCAGCCCTGGTTCGTGCGGACCAGATAGTCGCGATACCAGAGCCCGATGAAGAATATCTGCTCCTCTCCATCTTCCTTGCGATAGACCATCGGGTTGAACAGCACCGTGCGACTGCGTGCATTGTCACCGGAAAGGTCAAGCTTCGTCGTCGCGACCATATGCTGGTATCGGGGAAATTGCGCCATGACGACGGGCAACCAGGCTTTGATCTCCGCCACACTGCCCTTCGCCCCGCCAGTTTCGCTGTAGTCGATCGTCGCGTCGAGCGTGAATATATCGTCCAGCGCATCCCAGTCGCGTTCATCGATCGCATAGCTATAGCGCGACAGAAGATCCTGTATCTCCAGCCGGTCGGAAATTTCCTGAAGAGACAACATCAGGCACCCTCCTCCTTTCCATACCGGTTCATGGAATAGATTCGCTTCGCATTTTTACATGTTTGTGCGATATCATATTCATATTTGCGTAGGTATATGACACATATATCGCATAGAACAATCAGTGCGAGGGAGAGAGACGATGCGCCTGCAAGACAAGGTCGCAGTCGTTACAGGCGCCGCTTCGGGAATCGGCATGGCCGTCGCCAAAAAGCTGGCGACCGAAGGGGCGAAGATCGTGATCGGTGATCGGAACGCGGCGGGCGTGGAAGCTGTCGCCGACGGCATCGGCGCGGCCGCAACGGCCATGGCGCTCGATGTCGCGGACGAAGGCTCCGCTCGGGCGATCATCGACCGCACGGTGGCCCTACATGGCGGGCTGGATATTCTCTGCAATATCGCCGGCGTACTCGACTTCGGTCGTTTCGAAGACATCGACCGACGCCGTTGGGACCGTGTCATCTCGGTCAACCTCACCGGCGTCTATCATATGTGCCATGCGGCGATGCCGCATCTGATCGAACGGCGCGGCGCGATCGTCAACATGGCGTCGGCAGCGGGACTGGTCGGCGTGCCCTATAATTCCGCCTATTCGGCATCCAAACATGGCGTCGTGGGCCTGACCCGCGCGCTGGCTCTGGAATTTTCCAAAGAAGGCGTTCGCATCAACGCCGTCTGTCCCGGCGGGGTCAAGACGCCCATGGTACAACAAGCCCCGCCAGAAAATATCGACTGGCAAATGGTGATGCGGTCGGCATCCTGGCTCGATAGCGGCGAAATGGCCGAGCCGGAGGATATTGCCGATACCGTGGCCTTCCTCGCATCGTCGGATGCCCGACGCATCACCGGCGCGGCCTTCCCGGTCGATGGTGGCCAGACCGCCGGCTGAATTGCTCGCTTGCCGGTATGGCTTGGGAAGCTTCCGGCCCTTGCGTATCAGAGGGGGCAGCCCGCCGGCCGCCTCCCTTCCGACCGATCAACCGCCACCAAAGCTATATTTGACGCGCAGACCGTACATGCGCGGTTCGCCATAGAGCGTTGCCCAGTAGAGCAGCGCGCCTGCCTGATAGACGTCGGCATTGGAGATGCGATAGAGTTTGTTCGTCAAATTAGTCGCGAACAGGCCGACGTCGAAGCCTGATCCACCGATCTTGCGCCAGTCGATCGAGACGTTGAGCAGGCCGAACGGCTCCAGATAGGCGCCGGGTTGGTTTTGCGGCAGGTTAACGGCCTCGGTATATTGGCGCGACGTGTGCGAATAGTTCGCATAGAAGGCCAACGTACCGACATCATCGCCCAGCGGTTGCTCGGCCGATATATGCGCGCTCCAGATATAGGGCGCCGTATATTGGAAATCTAGGCAGGAAGAATCCGCGATGCCGCCCGGAGCGACCACACCGTTGCACGCCACCGTGCCCGCGCTGGAAACATATTGATATTTCTTGTAGCCGGCGTCCGTATAGCTGAAATTGCCGCCAATTTCGACGCCGGGGAACGGCCGCATCGACGCTTCCAGTTCAATGCCCTTGATCCGGGCGTCGGCGTTCAGCGTGCGCGCACCGCTGGCATTGGTAGCGGCGTTATAGTCGCCCGTCGCGCGCTGAATACCCTTATAGTCGGTCGAATACCCGGCAATATTCAAACGCAAAGGCACCGGGCCCAGGTGAAAATCCGACTTCATGCCAATCTCATAAGTCGTGACCTTCTCCGGATCGAACGTGCGCGTATCAGGATCGCCATCCTGCCCGAAGAATACGGCATAGGGATTGAACCCTCCTGCCTTGTAACTATGGCTGACCTTACCATAGAGCATGATGTCGCGCGTTACCTTGTAGTCGAGGCCGATCGTCCAGCTTGGCTGGCTCCACCGCTGCGACCCGTCGAAACGACAGGCGCTGATCGCCGTGCCCACCGGCACGACCAGGCCGCTGTCCTTGCCGCAGACGACCGTGCCTGCGGGAAGCGCATTGTTGAAATTATACTGGGTGGCGAAGCCGAAGACATGGTCCCAGGTCTGGCGATAGCCGCCGGTCAGCCGCACGCCCTCCAGCGACGGCGAAACCACGCCCAGATTCAGCGTGGCCTGCCCATAAAGGGCCTTGGACACGGTGCTGGTGCCATATTGTGCGGCATTGGCCTCGCACTGACCCGTCAACAGGGCGATGCAATAGACATTGGCGCGCGATCCCTGCAGGCCATCCGGGCGCTGGTCGAAATAGAAGCCGCCGATGGTCCAGTCGAGATGCCCGTCGAGCATCTTGCCCTGCAACTGCAATTCCTCCGACCAGACGCGAATATTGTCGCGGGGCAACTCGCTCGCCAGCGTTGGAAAATTATAGGTGACGGGGATCGAGGTTCCCGGCAGCGTCACGACCCCCGGCCCCGGCAGCACACCGGGGTCGATATCATGCTGTTGCAGTACCGTCGCATCGCCATCATAGCGATAGCCGACCTTCATCTTCTGATAGCTGGCGATGTTGCGCAGCGTCAGCGCATCGGACAGTTCGATGTCGGTCGTGTTGCTGATGCCCCAGGTCTGGGTCTTGGCGAAGGTATCGGTGGAGAAGCCAGTCTTTCGCGGCCCCCACGTGTCGGCCTGCGCCGTGGTCGCGCGATAGACGTCGCAGGAATAGCCGCCGACGAAGGCAACGGGAAACTCGCCGCAAAGACCGATCCCCGCCATCGCCCCGACATTGAAGCCCCGGTGAATCAGGCCCGCCCCATTGTTCCTGGAATGGGAACCATAGGCCATGGTATAGTTGCTGATCGCGTCGGTCGGCTTGAACATTATGCCGATACGCCCAGAATACCAATGCTCGTTGTCGCGATCCTTGTTCCACACTACATCATGGGTGTAACCGTCGCGGTCATGATAGGCGCCGACGACACGGATCGCGAGTTTGTCATTGATCGGCAGGTTCAGCGCGGCTTCGATATATTTGCGGTCGTAGTTGCCATATTCTCCCTTGATCCATCCGCCCAGTTCGTCGCCGGGCTTCTTGGGCACCAGCAGCACAGCGCCGCCCGTTGTGTTGCGGCCGAACAGGGTCCCCTGCGGGCCGGACAGAACCTGCATATTTTCAAGATCGATGAAATTGCCCGGACCACCCTGCTGGCTGAGCGTGATGCCCGCCGGCAGCGGGACTTCGTTCATGTAGACAACCACACCGGGTGACGCCTGAAACGTCGCGCCCTGACCGCGAATAGTGAAAGAATTTGAATCGCGCGATCCCTGACCATTGGGACCAACGACAAGCGACGGCACGCTGGCCTGCAGATCCTGTTCCTTGTTGACGCCCTGTTGCTCCAGTCGCTGGGGCGACAGCGCCGTGATCGAGATCGGCACGTCCTGCCCACGCTCCTCGCGTCGATTGGCGGTCACGATGATCTCGGCCATGCCCACCTGGCCAGCCTGATCGACGCCCTGATCCGCTGACTGCGCGGCGGCGATTGCCGGAAACAGCAGGGTGGACGGAGCCGTTCCAGCCAGAAGGAGAATGCAGCGCCGTCTGGAAATCCGCGAAACGCAAGAATTCATGTCTCTCTCCCAGTTCATCCGGCGGGCGAACGCCGGAATCTAGTGCGGTCACGTTGGACCATTGCGGGGAAGACCACCCATCAGGCGCGCGTTCGCACCCCTTGGTCGATCCTTGTCGACCATGAGCATGTATGAAAACCTCGGCCCTCTCCGCCTTCTTATCTTATTGTGCTGCTGCGCCGCCCAGGGCAGCAATCCCCGAAAAGCGGCTCACTGGACACCGTTCGTCAATGCCCGTTATGCGTATTAATGTCAAAGAAAATTTTGGAATTTGCCGCCTGTATAGCGCATATCGCGAATATATCATTGCATTTTACAGAGTGTATTAGATATGTTTGTACGCATAATGGCAGATGTGCGGCGCGCCGTGACTGATCACGCCGGGGTCAGGCCGATGACCGAGTATTCAAAGAAGCGGGAGAGTGACATGCCGGGATCAACGCCCTGCCTATCGCCAAAATGGCGCTGCCCTGCCCTATCCCACCATCCCTGATCTTCCTATACAGAGTGAGTTCCATGGCAACCCAGCCCGACCAGACCATTCCCATGCTCCTCAACCGCGAAACTCTGTTGGATCAGGCGCGCGCGAGGGCGAGGCTTGATGATTTCGGCGACCCCTGGTTCCTCGAACCCATGGACCGGTTCATCGCCGCCTCCAACAGCGAGGGCCGCCTGACTCCTGCGGGTCAGGCCTCCACGACCGAGGTGATCGTCAAGGGCCTCGTCAGCCGCCTGCGGATGGTCGAGGATATCAAGCGACACCCCGAAATCCTGGATGAAAAGCTGGAGGTCGCCGGCATTATCCTGGGCCTGCCGCGCACGGGCAGCACGATCTTCCAGCGCCTGCTCGCCAGCGCGCCGGGCATGACCGGCCTGCGCTGGTATGAGGCACAGAATTTCGCCCCCTTCCCCGGCGAGGAGCGAGGCAACCCGGTCGAGCGCCGCGCCTATGCACAGACGATGATCGATGGCTGGCTACAGCTGGCGCCCGAACTGGCGTCGATCCACCCGCTCGAACCCGATGCTCCCGATGAGGAGATACTCGTCCTCGGCCAGATGTTCGTCAGCACCATGGTCGAGGGCATGAATTTCGTGCCCAGTTTCACCCGCTGGCTGAACGGCTATGACCAGTCCAGGGGGCACGAGGATCTCAAGACCATCCTCCGATATCTCCAGTGGCAGGATCCGTCGCGGCGCCGCGCCAAATGGATTCTGAAAAGCCCGTCGAATCTGCCCTATGCCGAAGTCGCAGCAAAGGCCTTTCCCGACGCCCTGCTCATCATGACACACCGCGACCCGTTGCAGACCGTCCCCTCCTATGTCTCGATGCAGGCCGCGCTTTACAAACTGAGCGCCACGCTGACTGACAAGGAAGTGGGCGAATTCTGGTTTCCACGCCTTGTCGAATGGATGCGCATGTTCGAAGGTGCCCGCGAACGCATAGGTGAGCATCGTTTCATCGACATCGATTATCGCGAAGTCGGCAAGGAACCGATGGCACAGGCCGAACGCGTCCTGTCCCGCGTCGGCATCCCGGTCGACAACCGACTGGAGGCGGTGCTGACCGAATTTCTAGTCGGCAACAAGCGCGAACAGAGGCCGATGCACGACTATTCGCTGGAACGCTTCGGCCTGGACGAAGAGGCGATCAAGCGCGAATTCGCCGCCTATCGCGAGCGATATATAATTTGAGCGTGCGGATCAGTGAAAGGCCTGCCGATATTGCCGCGGCGCCAGTGCCCCCGCCCTCGGTTGCAAATTCCAGCGCCTTCGCGATCAGGCTCGTCGGCAATGTCTCCGTGCGGGCCATACCACGCCTGGCCGAACCGAAGGGCATAGGGTCGCATACTTCCAGCGACTACAGCTATATCGTTTCCGTAAGAGAGAAGACATATGAACATGGCAATCATGCTGGCCCATTATGAAATCGGCCGCGAACTCACGCGTTTCGCGCGCGCCATGGACGATCGCGACTGGGCGACGCTGAAGGGAATCCTGACCGACGACGCCACTGCGGATCTTGGCACAGGCATGCTGGCCGGAAGCGACGCAATCATCGCCCTGATCCGCCAATATCTCGACGTCTGCGGCACGAGCCAGCATCTGCTGGGCAACCTGATCGTCGAGGTGGATGGCGACAGCGCGACCAGCCGCGCCTATGTCAGCGACATGCATCTGGGCCCAGGCGACGCGCCGGAACCCAATTTCCGCACGCTCGGCGATTATCACGACCGCTGGCTTCGCATCGACGGGTGCTGGCGGCTGGCCGAACGGCGAAAACTCAACCGAGCCCTGATCGGGTCGATGGACGTATTCAAGAAAGAGAGGACTGAATGAGCCGTATTACCGTTGTCACCGGCGCAGCATCAGGCATCGGCGCCGCCACCGTCGAAAGGTTGACGCAGGCAGGCCAGCAAGTGATCGGCGTTGACCTGCGCAACGCCGACATAGAGGCGGATTTGGGCAATCCTGTCGGCCGCGCTCATATGGTGTCCGAGGTCGCACGGCTGGCCCCCGACGGCATTGATGCCGTGCTGGCCGGCGCCGGCATCTCACGGGGCGACATGCCGCGCGAAACCATCG
>NZ_DATKFP010000368.1:0-28048 GCF_035511395.1 Sphingobium sp. | reverse complement strand
CTAGCCCCGATTGCAACGGCATCCTTTTTGGCTGCGGGCGGAGCAAAGCGGAGCCCGTAGCCAAAAAGATACAGTGGAAAGCGGGAAAAAGCTCTTAAAAAAAGAAAGGAAGCTGGAAGATGGAGGAAGGCTGCGGGTTCTCCCACCTCACGACCCGGACTTACCCATGTTAGCGGGCGAGCGGTTTTCCTGGATTATCGCCCAGAGCGCGGAACGCCTTGCCCCGGGCGCCATTTTTCAGGGGCAACAACATGAGGAGGCCAATCATGGACGACAGCATGACGTCGCTCCGCGGCGATGACGCGCCAGTAACGACATCGAAACAGAGCGATCGGTTGGCGGACGCTTCGCTGGACCTGGTGGAACCCAAAGGCAGCGCGCTGATCGGCAAGACGGTCACCATCAATCGCCCTCGCCAGGCCCTCTATAACTATTGGCGCGAACTTGAGAATTTGCCTTCCTTCATGGAAAATGTGGAGGTGATCGAGCATCTGGGAGGTGGCCGCTATCGTTGGGTCGTCAAGGCGCCGGCAGGCCGGACCGTGGAATGGGTCGCTGCGATCACCGAAGAGCGCGACGGGGAGACCATCGCCTGGGCCTCCGAGGAGGGTGCGGACGTACCCAATAGCGGCCGTATCGACTTTCTCGATGCACCCGGCGGCCGGGGCACCTGGGTCAGCGCGACGATCCTGTACGATCCGCCGGCAGGATTGGTCGGCAAGGTCATTGCAAAGCTGTTCCAGCGTGAGCCGGCTATTCAGGCGCGCAGGGATTTGCGGCGTTTCAAACAATTGATGGAAACCGGCGAAATCGCCACTGCGGCCTTGACCCGGGTCCAACTGGCCGAGGAGAAGCACTGATGCGCGCACTGACCTGGCACGGCAAACATGACGTTCGCGTCGATACGGTGGATGATCCTGAAATTATCAATCCGCGCGATGCGATCATTAAAATCACATCGACCGCGATCTGCGGATCGGACCTTCATCTCTACGACGGTTATATCCCCACCATGCAGGCGGGCGATATTCTGGGCCATGAGTTCATGGGAGAGGTGGTCGAAACGGGACCGAAATCGACGCTGCAAAAGGGGCAGCGGGTTGTCGTGCCGTTCACCATCTCGTGCGGAAGCTGTTTCCACTGCGACAAGCATCAATATTCCGCCTGCGACAATGGCTTGCCAGCCGATAATCAGGATATCGCGCAACCCGCCTATGGTCAGCCGATGACCGGGCTGTTCGGCTATAGCCACATGACGGGCGGTTATGCCGGTGGGCAAGCCGAATATGTCCGCGTACCTTTTTCCGACGTGGGACCGATCGTCATTCCCGACGGCATAGAGGACGAAAGGGTCCTGTTCCTATCGGATGTCCTGCCCACCGGCTGGATGGCTGCGGAAAATGCACAGATCGAACCGGGCGACACGGTGGCGGTCTGGGGCTGCGGGCCGGTGGGTCTGTTTGCGGTGCAGTCCGCCTTTCTGATGGGGGCGGAGCGCGTGATCGCGATCGACCATTTTCCGCATCGGCTGGAACTGGCCCGCCAGTTTGGCGCGCTGACCGTCAATTTCGAAGAATCGAAAACCTACGAAGCGTTGATGGAGATGACCGGCGGCATCGGCCCGGATGCCTGTATCGATTCCGTTGGTCTGGAAGCCCATGGCTTTTTCGCCGACAATGTTTGGGACCAGATCAAGGTATCGACTTTCACCGGCACCGACCGCGCCCATTCCATCCGCCAAGCGATCTTGGCGTGTCGCAAGGGCGGACGGGTGTCCATGCCGGCTGTCTATGGGGGATTTGTCGACAAGTTTCCGCTGGGCGCCTTCATGCAAAAGGGTCTGACCCTCAAGACGGGCCAAACCCATGTGCAACATTATATGCCAGCCCTTCTCCAGGCTATTCTGGAAGACAAGATCGACACGACCTTCCTGATTTCGCACCGCATGCCGCTGGAACAGGCTGCGGAAGGTTATCGGATGTTCCACGACCAGCAGAACGAAGTGACGAAAATCGTGCTGAAGCCGGGGATGACCCTAGCGCACATCGCGTGATGCAACAGAGAGGAATTACATATGCACAAGCCTACCATTCTGCCCGCAATGGTGCTTTCCGGGCTGCTTGTCGTGGGATGCCAGGGCCCGCAGGGCAATGCGGCTGGTAACGGTTCGATGATGCAGACTTCCGCGAACGAAGCGATCCCCGGTGGCAACCCGCCAATGAGTCAGGCGAACAGCGCCAGTCCCATGGCCGTTCCCGCGCCGACCGACGCGCCGACTTATATAGCCAAGGCCGGAGCGGGTGATTTGTTTGAGATCGAATCGTCTCGTGCCGTGCTGGGCAAGTCGAAAAATGCCAAGGTCACCGAATTTGCGAAGATGATGATCAAACAACATCAAGATTCTACGGCCAAGGTGAAAGCCGCTGCTGCAAAAGCAAAATTGACGGTCCCCGCCCCGATATTGCTGCCCGACCAGCAGGCCATGCTCGACCAGATCAAGACCGCAGATGCCGCGTCTGTCGATACGGTGTATCTGCGCCATCAACAAACCGCGCATGAAGCGGCGCTTGCGCTGCATCAGGGGTATGCCGAAACAGGAGATACGCCTGCGCTCAATGCCGCAGCAGCCGAGATCGCCACGGTTGTGAAAACCCACATCGGGCATCTTGCCGACATGCAAGCGCGCTGAGTATCGCTGCCGCAAAAGTGCGGTCGGCGTGCATTCTTTCTTGGCGACAGTCCTGTCGTTGGACGGTCGCCCATGGGGCGAAGGGGTCTGTCCGGTTACCGCCTGCGTGGATCGTGCAAACGGTGAGGGGAAACCTATATGCATGGACGGCCCATCAGTCCCGATATCGAATATGGCGCGCGCGACGGCGGGCTACCGGCCTACGTCGGCAATGGAATGGTAGGCCTGCGCGTTCGCGAAATACCCCTGCTGGCCGGCTCGGCTATCGTGAACGGCACCGTAGGGCTTCATCCTGGAAAGCGGATCGAAGCGGCTGCATTCGTGCCTTACCCGTTAGGGAGCGACATCGGAGTCGGCGAAGCGTGGTTGTCGGAACAACCCTGGGCCGTCGCAAACCTGCAACAACGATATGATTTTGAAACGGCCGAGCTGACCAGCAGCTTCGATTTTGCGGTCGAACAAGTCACCCTCAGTATCGAGGTTTTGACTTTCGCAAGCCGTTGTGAACCCTCGCTCGTCCTCCAGGAGATGGTCGTGCGGTCGGCCACCGGTTGCGATCTGAAGCTGCGTGCATCCATCAGTGCCTCCGACGTTCGTGGCGCCGTCGAAAACCGCGCGGTTATGGGCCAGCAGGAGGGCAGTACTGCCGATGGCTCCATGCTATGGGTCACCGACGGCTCACTTAGCAGTTGCGGCATAGCATATCACAGTGCGTGTGACGACATGGATGCCGTCACCTATATGAGGCCCGCAGATGCGCATGGCCCGTTGGCCACTGAATATCGCGTCACGCTCAAGAGCGGGACTTCAATAAGGTTGCGGCAGATGGCAGCACTCGTACCGTCCATCGTCCACAGCCGTCCGGCCGAGGAGGCAGTACGCCGCCTCGCCCGCGGCACCATGCGGGGTTTCGACGCGCTGCGCGCGAGCAATCGCAGCTTGTGGGAGGACCTGTGGAAGGCTCGGATTGTGGTGTCAGGCGCGAATGAGCGCCATCAGGCGATTATCGACGCGGGCTTCTTCTACATGAACTGCTCGGCCCATATCGGTTCGCCGGCTGCCACCTCCATGTTCGGCCTCGCTAGCTGGCCCAATTATCATTATTATTATGGACACGTCATGTGGGACATTGACGCCTTCTGCGTCCCGCCTTTACTGCTGCTCCAACCTCCGGCGGCGCACAGCCTGGTCGATTTTCGTGCCAGGCATCTAGACGGCGCCCGGCGCTATGCGCAGCAAGACGGCCATCAGGGCATGCGCTTTCCATGGCAGGCGGCTCCTCTTTCGGCGGAGGAGGCCACCCCAGGCGATGGGCCTGGAGCCGCTCATGAAGCGCATATCTCCTTGCATGTCGCGCGGGCATTCGCTCTCCACGCCGCCGCGACCGGCGATCGGCGCTTTCTTGAAGAGTTCGGGTGGCCAGCGATATGCGGTGTCATCCGCTGGCTGGAAAGTCGGCTCGTCATGACGGATCGAGGCGCCGAACTGATGCGCGCGACGGGCCCGGCGGAAGTCGAAGTACCGCCAAACAACGATGCCTTTACGCTGATGGCGGCACATGATGTGCTCGACCGTGCGATCAAGCTCGGCGGACATTACGGTTGGGACGTGCCAGCGTCATGGTACAGCCTGCAGCGGTCGCTCTACCTTCCGCAGAGGCGCGACGACGTCATCCCTACTCATGACGGTTTCCGCGTAACCGAGCCCAAAGGGGCCACTCCGTCCCCTCTTGCCGGTCTGTTTCCGCTCGATTATCCTGCCTCTGAGCAGGAGCAAGCGGCGACCTTGGCGTTCTTCCTGAATCGATGGCGCGATTATGTCGGCTCGCCGATGCTGCCTGCCTTCTATCCGACATGGGCTGCCATGGCCGGCAAACGCGACTTGGCTCTGGCGCTTTTCGACGAGGGTTATGGCGACTACCATTCCAAGCGGTTCCTGCAATGCCTGGAATATCGGCCGGACCACCCGGATTCCGAGGTTCCCGCCGGGCCGTTCCTGGCCAACATAGGCGGAATGCTGACGGGACTTTTGTTCGGGATGACCGGCATTCGCATGACGGAGGAGGACCCGCTCACCTGGCCTTGCCGGCCCGTCTGTCTGCCTGCCGGTTGGACGAACATCACGGTCGAACGGCTTTGGGTGAGAGGGCAACCTATGAAACTGGTTGCGCACCATGGGGCCGAGCGGGCGGAACTGTTGCCGTCCTAACTGATGCGCAGGTATACGCACCGCAAATCGCGCCTCAATTTGGCGACGGGTAACGCCAATGTTACCGGGATCGGGCGGCGATGGCCAAATGGAAAGCCATAGAGCCTGGCCAGTGCGGGGATCGACCACAGGTCGCGAACGGCATCTCGACAAATATAGTCGCGACATTACCGGAACCAGCTCCGCCGGACGTTCCAGACTAGAGCATTTTCACCTCGACCGTTGACATAGCATTCAGGCAGTTCCTTGGTATCGACTTTGGCGCGGTAAAGGACCGGCGCTGACTTGATCATATCGGCTAACAGAACACGACAAGGGTCGGATCCGCATCTTCCATCTGGAGTTCTACTGAAAGATTTCGCTTCAATAGTTCTTGATGCGGCGGGCCATTTCGAACAATCCGCGACTGATCACCTGCACGGCTTTCAGCATTCTGCGATGAAGAATAATCGTGGCCGGCCTATCGCCTACGATCGGCGGTATATCGTCCTCGATCCGTCCAACACTCTTGAACGACCGCCCGATTCAATCCATAATCTTATATGCGGGTAGACCTTATGAAGGTTTGCAGGAATGACTGTCACAGACCGTATCCTCCGCGTGGAGGAAGTTCTACATCGGACAGGTTTGTCGCGCGCTACCTTGTACCGTAAGATCGCAGCTGGAACATTCCCTCGCCAGATCGCCCTTAGCACGAACTGCGCTGGGTGTCATGAGTCAGCCGTTTCGCGCTGGATATCCGACCCCCCAGGGTATCACTGTTAATCGACCAGACTTGTCAGCGATTCCGAGGCGGTCGGCTCATCCTGCGCACCATCGGTGATCACGGCTGAGATTACCTCCGCTTCAAGTAGTGCTGCCCAGTCAGCCAAAGCTTTCCTGCGGGGCTCGAACAGCTCGGACTTATTGTAGACCCGCATGATCTTTGATGTCGTTGCGGTGGCGACATGGTTGAGTATCCGGTCGGCCACATTGGCATCGACGCCAAGGCGTTCGCATGCATGAGTGTTGAATGTCGTTCGCAGATCATGGACCGTCCAATGATCCATCGATCGCGGCTCTGCTCCGGCATCGAGCGCCCGCCTCTTGCGAGCATCGGCGATCGCAGCGTCGAGACGTCGGCGCGCCTTGGTGAATCCAGAAACGGACGTCTCGCCGGTCGTGCTGAACACGAAGGGCGACCCCCTGGGCCTTTGCTGGTCGGCGAGAGCCTCCTTGAGGATCGATCGGCTCAAGGA
The DNA here is from genome assembly GCF_035511395.1 of Sphingobium sp. Taxonomy (GTDB): domain Bacteria; phylum Pseudomonadota; class Alphaproteobacteria; order Sphingomonadales; family Sphingomonadaceae; genus Sphingobium. The sequence continues at coordinate 21,913 of NZ_DATKFP010000368.1, read as the reverse complement.
TGAAAGCGGAATGCGCAGCGCGTTCGCCCGTTTTGTCCGATCGGCCGGCAACACCCATTGTGCCGAGCCAGAGCTTTTGTCCGAACCGAGATTCAGCTCAGCGACGCGGATTGCCGCGACCTCTTCCCGACGCATGGGAAGCGTGATCAGCAGTTTGAACAGCGGTCCGAACGGATATTCCAGTGTGCTGGCAGCAGCCCAGATCTCTGCGAGCTCATCGAGCGTGTGAAACCGATCCCGTTGCGTCTCCTTCGAGGGCTTCTTGATCGAGAGTGCGGGATTGGCGGAGAGCAGCTCTTCGCCCACGCACCAGTTGAGGAACGCCTGGGCATAGGCCAGTTGGCGATTGGCCGAGATCGGCGATCGCTTGGCATGGGCGCGAACGGCCTCGGCGATATCGGAGCGCGAGAGTGATTTTAGTTCTCGGTCCGCCATTCCCCTGAAGAGTCCCCTGCCCCCATCCAGCGCCCTGCGCACTGCGGCCCCCCGCCTGAGATTGGCAAGCTTCTCATCCTCATACCGGTCCAGAATCTGGGCGACGGTTTTTCGAGCGCGAGCGGCCTCCTCACGGGCCATGCGCTCCGCCTCGCGGGCTTCGTTCTCCTCTTCAAGCTTTCTCGCCGGATCGATGCCCGCAGCGATCAACGCTTTCCACTCGATCGACTTTTGCCGAGCGTTCTGCAGCGAAAAGTGGGGACTGCCAATCTGGTATGCGCCAAGTACCCGCCGCGTCGGCTGTGTGGATGGCGGATATCGAGCGGCCAGCACGAAGGCGATCTGGGCCGCCTTTCCGCGATGCTTGCCGTCAGGGATAGGTGTCTCACCAACCCTGACCCGCAGCCCACTCACATGCGTATCGGCGATTTCATACCTGCTACCCGGGGGTGCGGGCTTCAGATTATCGAGCCATTTTGCTGTGAATTCAATCTTGTCCATGTCCGCTGCTTCGCCGAAAACCCTGTTCTGTGGGCCACGCTGTGGGCCACACTGGGGCCACAAAACGCTTGCGCTAGGGTGTGGCCCGGTGATACGCGATGATATAACAGAGACGATAAAAGGCAAGGCTTTACTGGCCTTTCTTCATTAGGACCCGCTGACTGATACGCTCTGAAATTGGGTGAGCCACCCCCTAAAATGACTCTTAATCAGCGGGTCCTAGGTTCGAGCCCTAGTGCGTCCACCAAATTTTCCAGTACGTTAGCTCACGCTCTCCGGATCACCGTCTTAGCAAGACGGGATTTAGGGCCGTGGGACGTTCCTGCTTTGCTCTCACGCAGCGAGCTATCGTGTCGAAGCGTTACGGACGGATGCTTCAACGCCATTCGTCATAATTGGCGGATCGCCATACCAAGGCTCCTCGAGCCTGCGTCCATTCCGCCATGTTGAGTAAAGCAATCCTCGCAACAACCGGGGAGAGGAGCTCTGTCGGACATCCGCCCGTAATAGCGCCATCGATATCGATCGCACCCGGCACGACCGCGATGATGGCGCTGCTATTGGCCGTTGCCTCGTCGGGTGCGTTCGCGATGACCTGCCCTGTTTACAACATTGCCGTTCCTGCCAGCGGCGCCGTTGATTCCACGGCATCTTCTCTCAATTTATTGTAAGAATGGAGGTCAGAAAGAGGGAACTGAGGCCTCCGTTATACCTTGGCTCGATGGCTGAAGCTGACACCGATCCAAAGCGTACGCGGCGTGCCGAGGTCGATCGAGCCGCCGGCATTGCGGGTGACGATCTCCTCGTCGAATAGATTTTCGCCCCGCGTGATCAGGGTCACACCATGGCCGATCGGCAGGCGCGCTATGGCATCCACGGTCAGCGCGTCGGGCAGGATGTCGCTTTGCAGGTCATCCTCATACTGGTCCGCGACATAACGCAGCGTCGCCGACAGCGACGGCCCCTGCTGCGGCGCCCAGGCCAGCGTGGCGCTGGCGGCATGGCGCGGGCTTTGGGCGGGCGTGAAGCCGTCGAAGGCCGCGCCGGTGGCATGGACCGTACTGTGGCTATAGGCATAGGAAGCCGACAGGCGGAAATCGCCCAGTTCCCCCGCTGCCGCAAGTTCAATCCCCTTGGCGACAATCCGATCGACATTCTGCCGCTGACGCGTGTTGGCCGCGATCGTCACGTTGGCGATGGCGTCGTCCAGCCGATTGTAGAAGGCGGTCGCCGACAGGCTGATCCCTTCGGTGGGGGTCAGGTCGATCCCGGTCTCCACGCCCTTGAGTTTCTCCGGCGTCAGCGCCGCATTGGCCTGCGTCGTGATCGGGAAGACGACGAAGGGGCGGTAGAGTTCATTGAGCGTTGGCAGACGGAAACCGCTATAGGCGGCCGCCCGCAGCGCCAGCGCATCGCTGACCTTGTAGAGCGCGCCCACCCGGCCCGATACTTTCCAATCGGACCGGTCGGCATAGTCGCTGCCAGTGGCCGCGCCGGTCGTCGCACTCACCTGCCGGTAGAAGCCGTTGCGGATCGTCCAGCGGTCCGCCCGTGCGCCCCCGGTCAGGACCAGCTTGCCGATGCTCCAGTCATCCTCGACAAACAGGCCGGTCGTCCACTGTTCGCCGCCGGCATGACGCAGGAAGGTGCGCGGATTGCCCGCGACATTGGCGTTATAGGCGTCCTCATACATATCGCCGGTCGCAAAGCGCGTATCCACGCCGATCCGCAACACATGGTCGTCGCCGACCGGTGGTCGCAGCTCGATCTTGCCGCCGATGCCGGTTGAGGGCGTGTTCCTCTGGTCGAGCGACTTGCGGAAGGTCGAGGAAGAGATGACGATGTTCGAGAAGTTGCGCGCCTGGATATAGGCCAGCGCATCGACCTGCCACGGCCCGCGCGAAATATAGCGGATGCTGGCATCCTGCCCCTGGCTCATGCTGTCCGCGCCGGCGAAGCGCAGGGTGCGGTTATCCTCGAACAGGGTCGCGCGGAATTGCAGTTCAGACGTGGCGCTGATCGGCGCGACTGCGCGCAGATTGGTTGACCAGCCGTCATAGGCGGCCGGCACGGTCGCGGCGTTGCGCTGGTCCCTGGGCGTGGTCTGGAAACCGTCGCCCCGGTCCCATCGGCCCGACAGCGAGACATAGCCGCTGCCAAGATCGGGCGTCACCGTCGCGGACAATTCGGTTGCATCACGGCTGCCGTAAAAGGCGCTGGCGGCGAAATCGGGTAACTGGTCGCGCGTCGCGCTCGCCATCTCGATAGTCCCGGCAACCGCGCCCGCGCCGAACGCACCGATGCCGCCGCCGCGCGTCACGCGTACGACCGACAACCGTTCGGGAGCCAGCGCGCTGAAGGGGATATAGCCGAAAAAGGGGTCGGCGATCGGCACGCCGTCGAGGAGCATCAGTGTCCGGCCCGATGCATTGCCGCCCAAGGCGCGCAGCGTGGTGCCCTGATTGGATGGGTTGGACGAACGGCTGTCCGATCGGCGGAATTGCTGGAAGCCGGCGACGTCGCCCAATACGCTTTCGATCCGGCCCGATGCGCTGTCCATCAGCCGCTGCCGGTCGATCACCACCGATCCATAGGCCGGCGTCCCCGGCGGCAGGTCCAGTCCCGTGCCGGTTACGACGATAGATGACGCATCACCGGGCACTTCAGCCCAAGCGATGGTCGGGACGGTCAACAACAGGACGGATAGAAACTGCTTCTTCATGGCGCTCCCCAAGGACTTGGCTCCCTTTTGTGGTTTGTTCCCGCTTTTGCAAACGGAAAGGGGCTGCATCTTCCTGGGATGCAGCCCCTGCCCCGCGACATTAGTTCTTCGGTCAGAAGAATAGGTGCGCCCGTCAATCGGCCATGTCCCGACCAGCAGAGCCAGGGTTGCCGCGTCAAGCGGTGAACTCGATGGCCGATGGCAAGCCGGACGACGTCATCGCCGGCCGTGTCCAGATTGAGGGATGCCGCATGAGTGCGGCAATTCAACATCGAGTGGCGGAAAATCCCCTCCCCGCTTTCTCTTCGCCCGGCAGCGACATCGGTATCCCGGTCAAGAGGATAGCCGCACGCCGGGCGACGCGGTTGAGGAGGTTATGAGGGCCGTGGCCGCATCAATTGAAAGGGAAGCTCACTTACATGGCATCGACTATCAAACGCCCGTGGAGAAGACTATCCCTCGCCGCGCAACCGACGCCGCAGATTTAGCAAGCGATAATTGTCTGGCGGCGGCAACAGCCGCACTTTTCGATCTTTGCCGCAACGGCGTTATCGATCGACAGAAAGATGTTCTCAAGCCCGAACTTGGCCCGCAATCTCTTCAGACGCATCAATTTGCTTGCAGGCATTTCGGTCCATCCGTTGGATGGTCGTGATATACCTAAGCTGTCCCCAGAATGTGCAAATGCATCACAGACGCATAAAAATATGCGTTCAACCTGGATGCCAAGCCCGACCCTGCCCGAATGAACAGCGCCTCGCCTAAACTCGGCCGCCGGACCTCAACAGATTTTCAACAGCCGACACATGGGCGGGAACCGGACGCGCCTGATAAAAGTCGCGGAAATCGATATATCCCAGTTCCCGGATGCGCGCTGCAACAGCATATCGCATATCGTCATTGAGAATAGCGGCAATGTGCCGTTTAAGCGCCTGGATGCGCTGTTCAATACCCATGACTGGCCTCCATATATCAATTTATCTCAGAGGCCATGATGACTGCCGCATGAACGAACTGCAATGTCGTTGCCGCGCCATTGCGCCAAAGTGCGCGAATTTGTCGACCAATTAAGTAGAATATAAAGGCTATCTGGGCTGCATGTATTCAAACGAGAATCGGATAACAATCCTACATCGCTTCCGCCGAGAGCCATCGTCAATCTCTGGCAGGCGAAGTGACGCGTGTTTGGCGTAAAAGCCCATAAGAATGCGTTGTCCTGCCGTAAAAAAACGCCAGCCGAGCGCCATCAAGCTGACGGTCATATACGTGGCGCGTCGCGAACCAACGCAAGAAGGCAGTTTATCTGATCGATATATTCTCTGCCATCGCCCCGACAGATGTTGTGCAGGCCTGCGCAACAGCCTCACCGATCAGGATCAGCGTTGGGCGATCCTCTGCAAATGCCTCCATCACCAGCGGCATCAGGTCTAGTCGTGTCCGCAACCTTTGTTCCTGCGGCAAGGAAGCGTCGCAGGTGATGAGCGCGGGCGTTGCCGCTGGCAGGCCGGCCGCCATCAGTGCACGGCTGAGCTCGGGCGCGGCGTCCCGCCCCATATAGACGGCGAGCGTACACGCCGGATCAGCCAGAGCCTTCCAATCGAGGTCCAGCGCTTGTCCTTTGCGGCTATGCGCGGTGATGAACTGGACGCGGCGCGCGATGCCCCGGAGCGACAGCGACAGTCCTGCGGATGCGGCGGCAGCGCTGGCGGCCGTGATGCCGGGGCAGACATAGACTTTGGCACCGATTGCGCACAGGGATGCCATTTCCTCGGCGGTGCGCGCGAACATCGCGGGATCGCCGCCTTTCAATCGTACGATACGTTTGCCCGCGAGCGATGCGGCGACCAGCATCCGGTCGATCGTCTGCTGATCCTTCGAATGACGGCCCGAGCGTTTGCCGACGCCGACCCGTTCGATGCCCGCCGGAATCAGGTCCAGCACGCCCGGCCCGACCAGCGCGTCGTAAAAGACGATGTCGGCCGCCGCGATCAGCTTTTCGGCCTTGCGGGTCAGCAGGTCCGGGTCACCCGGCCCTGCTCCCACCAACCAGACTTCACCGGGCGCGATCAAATCATTCGGCTGCATTGAGCGTCTCCTGTGTCGTCTGGGCAAGGATGTTGGCGAGCGCGGGGCGGCACGATCCGCAATTGGTCCCGGCGCCCAGCGCCTTGCCGATGGCGGGCACGTCGATCAGTTGCTGGTCGCGGATGGCGGCAACGATCTGGTTGAGGCCGATGTCGAAACAGACGCAGATAGACGTGCCCTTGTCCGGCTGGCTGCCGGGGCCACGCGCGGCGAGCACGGTCGCGCCCACACCCTCCACCGCCAACTGGCCGATCAGCCAGTCGCGCGAGGGGAGCAGGCCGGTACGCGTCGCGAACAACACGCCGGTCAGCCTGCCATCGCGGATGATCGCGACCCGCCGGGTGCCGCGCGTGAGGTCGATCGCCTCGACCCGATCCCCCTTGGGCAGGCAGGCTTCCAGCCGCGCCGGATCGCCATTGCCCGCAATCTCGTAGAGCGCGCCGCCCGGTACAGCCACGCGCGTTGCCCAGAGGCAGGGCAGCTTCACCGGATCCTGCCCGCGCAGGATCAGGAAACCCTTCCATTCGGTCGCGACCCGATCGACGCTGGCAGGGGTCGACTTGAAACCCGGCTGGCCCGAATGGGGATCGACCAGCGGGCGCGGCAGCAGGCCGGTGCGGCCGCCGCTGCTGGTCTGGTCGGTCCAGTGGATCGGGGTGAAGATCTCGCCCGGCCGCTGGCCGTCGCTGACGCACACGCGGAAGATGCTGTTGCCCTGCGCGGTCTGGACCCGCGCCAGATCGCGGTCGACGATGCCCAGTTCCTCGGCGTCGCGCGGGTGGATTTCCACCAGCGGCTCCTCGCGGTGGCGCGCCAGCTTGGGGGCCAGGCCCGTGCGGCTCATCGTGTGCCACTGGTCGCGATAACGCCCGGTGTTGAGCGTCATCGGCCACTGTTTCAGCGGCTCCTGAATGTCCATCTGCTTCGCCAGCACCAGCCGCGCCTTGCCGTCGGGGGTGGAGAAGCCGCCCTTTGCGAATGGCTTCTCCCCGCCCCAGCGGAACGGCTCCATCGCCTCATAGGCGTCGTTGCCGATGGTGGCGTGGCTGCGCAGGTTCAGCAGGCGCTGGCCGTCATTCTGATAGGCGGTGAGGCGCGCATGTTCGCGCCAGATATCGGCGGGCCTGTCATAGGCGAAGGCGTTGCGCCATCCCATGCGGCGGGCGACTTCCTTGACGATCCACCAGTCGGGCTTGGCCTCGCCGGGCAGCGCCAGGAAGGGGCGCTGGCGGCTGACGGTGCGGTCGCTGTTGGTAACGGTGCCGTCCTTCTCGCCCCAGCCGGCAGCCGGCAGGCGGACATGGGCATGGGTGGAGCTGTCGGTATCGGCCATGATGTCCGACACGACCAAGAAGGGCACCGATTCCAGCGCCTCTCGCACGCGGCCCGCATCGGGCAGCGACACCGCCGGGTTGGTCGCCATGATCCACAGCGCCTTGACCCGCCCCTCGTTGATCGCGCGAAACAGGTCGACCGCCTTCAGCCCCGGCTTGGTCGCCATCGTCGGCGCGGCCCAGAAGCGGCCGACGCGCGAGACATTCTCCGGGGCGAAGTCCATGTGCGCCGCGAGCGTCGAGGCCAGCCCGCCGACCTCGCGCCCGCCCATGGCATTGGGCTGGCCGGTGATCGAGAAGGGCGCCGCGCCCGGCTTGCCGATGCGGCCCGTCGCGAGGTGGACATTAATGATGGCATTGACCTGATCGGTGCCGCGGATCGACTGATTGATGCCCTGGCTGAACAGGGTTACGGTGCGCGGCGTGGCGGCGAACAGCTTGTAGAACTGCTCCAGCAGCGCGGGCGCGATGTCACAGGTCTTGGCCGTGGTCCACAGGTCGTGGCCGGTGAGGATATGGTCCCAGAAGCCTCCGGGGGCATTCACATGATCGGCTATATAGAGGGAATCGGTGATGCCCTGCGCATCGCACCAGGCGAGCAGCCCGTTCATCAGCGCGACGTCGGTGCCGGGCTTGACCGGCAGATGCAGGTCGGCGCCTTCGCAGGTTTCGGTGCGGCGCGGGTCGATCACGACCAGCCTGGTGCCCCGCGTGGCGCGGGCAGCCTGTATGCGCTGATAGACGATCGGGTGGCACCAGGCGGTGTTGGAGCCGACTAGAACGATGAGGTCGGCTTCCTCCAGATCGCCATAGCTGGCGGGGACCACATCCTCGCCGAAGGCGCGGTTGTGGCCGGCGACCGCGCTCGACATGCAGAGGCGGCTGTTGGTGTCGATGTTCGCCGTGCCGATGAAGCCTTTCATCAGTTTGTTGGCGACGTAATAATCCTCGGTCAGCAGCTGGCCTGACACGTAGAAGGCGACGCTGTCGGGGCCATGGCGGTCGACCGTTTCCTTGAAGCGCTTCGCAACCAGATCCAGCGCCTTGTCCCAGCTGGCGCGCCTGCTGCCGATCATCGGGTGCAGCAGCCGGCCGGTCAGGCCGACCGTCTCGCCCAGATGCGTGCCCTTGGAGCAGAGGCGGCCGCCATTGGCCGGGTGCGCTTCGTCGCCCTTGATGATGACCGATCGCGGCCCCGTCGGCGTGGCCGAAATGCCGCAGCCGACACCGCAATAGGCGCAGGTCGTGCGGATGGCCTCTGTCATGCCCTTACCTCATGATTCCAAGTGAAAAAAAGTGGGTGGAGGCATAGGCCGCAAGGGATGCCCAGCTTATCCCTTCCACCCCGGTCCCCGCCGGCAAGAGCAGGGACCGTAAGCTCATGCGGCCGCCTTCATTGCGGCGGGTCGGGCGATCAGGATGCGACCGCCCTCCTGCCTGACCGCGATGGTCGGCGTGCAGCCCTCGTCATTGCCCTGCGCTTCGCCCGTTTTCAGGGCGATGTTCCAATTGTGCAGCGGACAGGCGACGCTGTGGCCATGGACGATGCCCTGGCTGAGCGGCCCCTTCTTGTGTGGGCATTCATTAACCAGCGCGAAGACTTGATCGTCGCCGGTGCGGAAGACGGCGATTTCCTTTTCGCCGCCAATCTGTAGCGTGCGTGCGCCGCGCTGGGGAATGTCGGCCAGCGTTCCGATGTCGATCCAGTCGGTCATGTTCTTACTCCGCAGCGATGGCGATGGGTGCGAGGGGCTGGTGCAGTTCGGCATGTTGGCCTGCTGCGCGTTCGGCCCAGGGGTCGTCCTGGCTGAAGCTTTGCGAATAGAGGAAGCGGGCACGCAGCGCTTCGCGGCCTGCATCATCCTCGACGATGCGCTGCTTCACATACGCGACCCCAACCCGCTCGATCCACGGCGCGGTGCGCTCCAGATAGCGCGCCTCCTCGCGGTAAAGCTGGGTGAAGGCGGCGCAATAATCCATCGCTTGCCTCTCGGTCGCGACCTTGCAGAGCAGGTCGGTGGCGCGGACATGGATGCCGCCATTGCCGCCGACATGCAGTTCGTACCCTGAGTCCACGCAGACCACGCCGAAGTCCTTGATCGTCGCCTCCGCACAGTTGCGGGGGCAGCCGGACACGGCGATCTTGAACTTGTGGGGCATCCACGACCCCCAGGTCATCCGCTCGATCTTGACGCCAAGGCCGGTCGAGTCCTGCGTGCCGAAGCGGCACCATTCGCTGCCGACGCATGTCTTCACCGTGCGCAGCGACTTGCCATAGGCATGACCCGACACCATGCCCGCGGCATTGAGGTCAGCCCAGACAGCGGGCAGGTCTTCCTTCTTGATGCCGAAAATGTCGAGACGCTGGCCGCCGGTGACCTTCACCATCGGGGCGTCATATTTCTCGACCACATCGGCGATGGCGCGCAATTCACGCGGGTTGGTGAGGCCACCCCACATGCGCGGGACGACCGAATAGGTGCCGTCCTTCTGTATATTGGCGTGCATCCGCTCATTGACGAAGCGGCTCTGCTGGTCGTCCTGATATTCGCCGGGCAGCGCGCAGAGCAGATAGTAATTGAGCGCAGGGCGGCAGGAGGAGCAGCCATCCGGAGTCGACCAATGGAGCAGCTGCATCACTTCGGGGATCAAGCGCATATTCTGCGCCACGATCTCGCGGCGGACATCGTCATGGGTGAAGCTGGTGCATTTGCACATCGTCTTCGGACCCGAGGCCACATCGTCGCCCAGCGTCAGTGCCAGCAGATTTTCAACGAGGCCGGTACACTGCCCGCAGCTGGCAGACGCCTTGCAACTGCCGCGCACCGCGTCGAGGCTGCAATTGCCCGCTTCGATGCAGGCGACGACCTGGCCCTTGCTGACGCCGTTGCAGCCGCAAATCTCGGCATCGTCCGAGAGCGCCGCAACGGCCGCCTTAGGGTCCAGCGCGCCTCCTCCCGAAGCGCCAAGAATCGCATAGGCCTGCCCGAAGATCAGCAGGTCGCGGATTTCCGCGACATCTTCCTCGCGCTTGAGCAGGTCGAAATACCAGCCACCGTCCGCCGTATCGCCGTACATCACCGCGCCGATGACCTTGTCATCCTTGACCACGACACGCTTGTAGACGCCTCGCGAAGCGTCGCGCAGGACGATGTCCTCGCAGCCCTCGCCACCGGAGAAGTCACCGGCGGAAAAGACGTCCAGACCCGCGACCTTGAGCTTGGTCGAGGTGACGGAACCCTTGTAGCCGCTGTGCTGATCGGTCAGGCCATCCGCGAGGCTGCGGCACATGTCCCAGAGCGGCGCGACAAGACCGTAGACATTGCCGTCATGCTCGACACATTCGCCAACCGCGAGGACATCGGGGTCGCTGGTGACCATGTGATCGTCGACCTTGATGCCGCGATTGACTTCGAGGCCGGCTTCACGGGCCAGAGCCGTCGAGGGGCGGATGCCCACCGCCATCACCACCAGGCTCGCGGGGATTTCGCGGCCGTCCTTCAACCGGACGCCCTCGACCTTGCCGTCGCCATAGATGCTTTCGGTGTTCGCACCGGTCAGGATGGTCTGGCCGCGCCCTTCCAGCGCGGATTTGAGCAGCCAGCCAGCCGCTTCGTCGAGCTGACGCTCCATCAGCGTATCCATCAGGTGGATCACCGTCACCTTCATGCCGCGCAGGGTCAGACCATGGGCCGCTTCCAGCCCCAGCAGACCACCGCCGATCACCACTGCACTGCCACCCCTATCGGCAGCCGCCAGCATGGTGTCGACATCCTTCATGTCACGGAAGCTGATGACGCCGGGCAGATCCTTGCCCGGAACCGGGATGATGAACGGATCGGAGCCAGTGGCGATCAGCAGCTTGTCGTAATGGACGCTGCGTCCACTCTGCGCCGTGACGCGCTTGGCGTCCCGGTCGATCGCCGTCACCGGATCGCCTGCAATCAGTTCGATGCCATTATCGTCATACCAGGCGCGGTCGTTGATAACGATCTGCTCGAAAGTCTTCTCGCCCGCCAGGACCGGCGAGAGCATGATGCGGTTATAGTTCACATAAGGCTCTGCGCCGAAGATGGTGACGCGATAGCGCCCCGCATCCCGCGCCAGCAGTTCCTCCACCGCGCGGCAACCGGCCATCCCGTTGCCCACCACGACGAGATGCTCGCGCACATCGTCGGAGGGGACGAGGAAGCAATCCTCGCTGTCGACCGCCGGTGCCAATCCGCCCTGAAATTCCATCGCCGTAACTCCAGAAAACAAAAAAGCCGCCATCCAGACCCCCGGAACGCTAGGCTTCCGGGAGTCTGGATGGCGGCTTTGCCATCATATCGCGCCTTGCCGATTCTACCCTGAACCGTCGCGGCTATGTCGAGCGGGACATCCTTGTCCCTTGCAGTGCAGCATATGGAGAATCGCCCGATCACTCAAGCGATTCCTCTCATGCCATTTCAATCAGATGGACCAATCCGCCTGCAACCAGAGTTTTTCCGTATCGGTCGCCATCTCCTTCGCCTCATACTGGGCATAGCGCACCGACAGCGCGGTCTTCCCTGCCTTCGCGGAAGCAATGAGGTTCCATTCATTGCCATAATGCTGGTCCAGCCGGTCGCTGTCGAAGCGATGCCAGACCGCCTGAAGCGATACGCCGGTCAGCGGGCCGACCTGCTTCCAGCCGTAGCCGCCGCCGACATAAAGGTCGCGGATGCCATTGGCGGGCGTGGTCAGGAACTTGTCGGCCCAACCCTGAAACTTGAAATTGGTGCCGAGCGGCGTCTGGAAACTGGTGAAGGGAAGGCCATTGCTCGCGCCCAGCACTTCATAGCCGGCATTGAGTTTCCACCCCCTTACGTCCAGCAGCAGGTCCGCCAGCCAATAGTCGGCGCTGTAGTCGTTGGGATTGCGATGATAATCCGACTGGCGCGCGTAGCTCAACTGATAGCCGATCTTTGCCGCCTTCGACAAAGCCTGGGTTCCCTCCAGCCGTGCGCCATAGGTCTGGCTGGACAGGCGGAATGCCTGCACCGCCGCCTCATCCTGATCGACCAGATAGGCAAAACCGGTCAGCGCGCCGACGGGCGTTGCCCAGGACAGGTTGGCGAAGATATTGTCGCCGCTCACGGCCTGCTGTCGCGCGCCATTGCCCTGGAAACCCCAGATGGTACGCACGCTCCAGGCATAGGAGACATCCAGCTTTACCCCCCTTGCCGGCGTCAGTTCGGCGCGCACCGCGTCGAAGGTCTGCGCATTGTCTCGGAAAGCGACATTGCCGACAAGCCGTTCGTCATCCAGCGCGATCTTCTGCCGGCCACCGGTCACGATCAGTGCTTTCGTCCGATACTGGAGCTGGGCGATGTACAGCGCGACATTTTGCGGATCGGAAATGATCGGTCGGGTCGCCGCGCCGTTCACCCCGTCATAATAGTCATCGACGATCGCCAGCGTCCCCTGTCCCACCACGGTCGCGGACAGCGCGCCGCTGCGGGCGGTCAGGCCGGCGCGGGCACGTACGGTGAGCGCCTGGGATGTCTCATCGGCCAGTCCCGTCTGGTCGGCCCCTTCATAGCGCAGCCGCGCTTCGGCGACGGGCTTCAGGCTGATCTCCTGCGCGCAGGCCGGCGCTGTGACGGCCAGCGCGGCCGCCGATGCGAAAAGATAGTTCATGGAAAAATCGTCCCCCTTCGGACGCGCCCCGCGATTATAGTAATGGGGACGGCGGTCCAGTTTCTTATAGCATCGGCCCGTAAAGACCCGGCCGTTCGGACGGCGTTTTTCTACGCGATGCTTGAAACGGCCGCCGCCCTCCCCTCCGGATCAGATGCGCGCGCCGGTCTTCCAGCTTGCGCGCCACTTGGCCTTGACCAGTGCGACGCCCAGGAAGGCCGCCATCGCCAGCGCGGCGAAGATCAGGAAGCCGGGCGCGAAGCTGCCGGTCAGCTGCTTGGCAAGACCAAGCGAACTGGCAAGGTAGAAGCCGCCAATGCCGCCCGCCATGCCGACCAAGCCGGTCATGATGCCGATTTCCGCCTGGAAACGCTGGGGCACCAGCTGGAAGACCGAGCCGTTGCCGGTGCCGAGCGCCAGCATCGCCAGAACGAAGAAGCAAAGCGCGGCGGGCAGCGAGGTCGCCTGCGACACACCGGTCAGCGCCAGTGCGGCGACGACATAAACCATCATCAGCGCCTTGACGCCGCCGATCCGGTCGGCCAGCGCGCCCCCCATGGGACGCACCAGCGACCCGGCGAATACGCAGCCTGCGGTGCAATAGCCCGCGATGATCGGGGTCAGGCCGAACTGGTCGGTGAAGTAGATAGGCAGGCTGGCGGCCAGCCCCACGAAGCCGCCGAAGGTCACGGCGTAGAAGGCCATCAGCCACCAGGCATCCGCCTGCTTCAGCGGCTCGAAATAATCGACCAGCTTCTTGGGCGCGGGGGCGTTTGGCGCGTTCTTGGCCATGATGATGTAGAGGACAAAGACGATCGAGAGCGGAATGCAGGCGAGGCCCAGCACAGCGTTCCAGCCGAACAGTTTGGCCAGCATCGGGGCGAAGAGCGAGGCGAGCACCGTGCCCGAATTGCCCATGCCGGCGAGGCCCATCGCCTTGCCCTGATGTTCGGGCGGGTACCAGCGGCTCGCCAGCGGCAACGCGATCGCGAAGCTCGCGCCGGCAAAGCCCAGGATGACGCCCAGCGCCAGCGTACCGGCAAAGCTGTCGATGCCCATCGCCCAAGCGGTGAACAGGCCCATGATGACGATCAACTGGCTAATCGCGCCCGACAATTTCGGTCCGATCCGGTCAACCAGCAGGCCGTTAACGACGCGTAGCAGCGCGCCCGCCAGGGTCGGCGTGGCGACCATCAATCCCTTTTCGGCCGGGGTCAGCATCAGCGTCTTGGAAATCATGGGCGCGAGCGGCCCGAGCAGCACCCACACCATGAAGGCGAGGTCGAAATAGAGAAAGGCGGCGATCAGGGTCGGCGTGTGGCCGGCCTTCCAGAAGCTGGTCGCGGGCGCTGGCACGGCGTCCTGTCCTTCGCGATCCCAATAAGCGGTTGCCATGATACGTCCCCCATTTAACGAAATGGACACGAAAAAAGCCGCAGCCCAGACGTTACCCATAGGTAAATCCGGTCAGCGGCTTTGCTGCGAAATATGGTGAGGACGGCGATCCCACCCTTGGGACGGCCCATCCTGATAAGCGCGCTTCGATGCGCGACTCCTATATCATCACGCAGAACGCATCATGTTGCAAGGCACAAAATTCGACGCGGTTTCAACGCGGCGCCGCAAAACCCGCGAGGAATTCCTCGATCTTTTCCGGATCGAACAGCCGCCCGTCGAAGAAGCGGTCCGGCCCCAGTGTCAGCTCACCCCGACGCGATCCCACCGCCATGGGCAAGTCGACCGCGCCCTCCACCTTCATGCTCGCGCCCGGCATGGCGACGTCGCTGTCGGCGAGCGCCCGACGGAAGATATCCGGGCGGAATACCGCGCCCGCCTTTGCCGCGGTTGCGGCATCATGGTCGACCATGGCCCAGCGAACAAGCTGCGAATAGATCCACAGAGCCTGACTGCGCCACGGGAAGGGCGTCGCTTCCCGGCTGAACAGCATGAAGTCGGGATTGGCGATCGCCGCCTCCCCTGCGCGCGCCACGATCTGGCCGGACAGCGCGCGGCGGATCAGATCGGCCGGCTGGTCGACATAGCGCGGATCGGCAAGCAGATCGGCCAGCGCGCCGTGATTTGCCTGATCGTCGCACCAGGCAGCTGCTCGCGCCAGCGCGCGCAGCAGCCGGTCGACCGTGTCGGGATTTTCTTCCAGCCATGTTTCGCGGAAGGCCAGAACCTTCTCCACGCCGCGCCGCCAGATACGCTCGCCGATCGCCACCGTCTCGGCCAGTCCCGCCTCGACCGCCGCGCTGCCCCAGGGTTCGCCTGCAATGAAGCCGTCAATCTCGCCCGCGCGCATTGCCTCCACCGTCAGCGACGGTGGTAGCACGCGCAGCACCACATCCTTGTCCGGGTCCACCCCCGCGCTGGCCAGCCAGTAGCGCAGAATCAGCGAATGACTGGAAAAGCGGTGGACGACGCCGATTACCGGCTTGCGCCGCCACAGGCCGATCGCAGCCGCAAAATCATGCGCCGTGCCGAGAGGATCGGCGAGGCGCGCAGCGACGTCCGGTTCCAGCGCTTTGGCAAAATCGCTCGCCATCACCAGCATGTTGCCGTTGACGCCCAGCTTGTAGGGCGCGGCGAGCGCGGCGGGCTGCTGGCTAAGGCCCAGAGTCACCGCGACGGCGAGCGGCGCCAGCATCTGCGCCGCATGGACCTGCCCGAACACCAGCCGGTCACGCAAGGTCGCCCAGCTCGTCGTGCGGACGAGGGTTAGGTTCACCCCTTCCTCCTCGGCAAAGCCCTTTTCGCGCGCAGCCACCAGCACGGCAGCGTCGTTCAGCGGCAGGAAGGCGATCTTAAGCTCGGTCGTCATACGCCTCCTCCCAGCAGGTCGCTGGCGGTGATCAGCGCCTGCGCCACATCCACGATCTTCTTGCCCTGGTTCATCGCGCTCGACCGCAGCAGTGCATAAGCATCCTGTTCGGACAGGCTGCGCTGGTTCATCAGGATCGACTTGGCGCGATCGATGATCTTGCGATCGCTGAGCGCGGTGCGCGCCTCGTCCAGTTCGCCCTGTATCTTGGCAAAGGCGTTGAACCGCCGCACCGCCAGTTCGAGTACCGGCTTGACCCGTTCCTTGCGCAGGCCGTCGACGACATAGGCGGACACACCTGCATCGATCGCCGCGCCGATCATGCTGTCGTCCGACTGATCCACAAACATCGCGATCGGACGGGCAAGCGCGCGGCTGACCGTCAGCATCTCCTCCAGCGTATCGCGACTGGGGCTGCCCAGGTCCATCAGCACGACGTCGGGCGCCATGCGCTCCAGCCGCGCAACAAATGCCCCGCGCGGCGGAACAATATGGATGTCATCATAGCCCGCGTCTCGCAGTCCTTCTTCAAGGACTGTCGCACGCAGCCCGCTATCGTCGATAATGACAATTCGCATCGCCGCCCCTTCGGCTACGGTCATAGCAGCAGTTTTGCGGTTTGCGTCAATGCAAAGCGAAGCCGAACGAGGTATGTGCGTCCCTCAAAGCGGTTGAGGAAGCTCCGGACCGGGCTGATCGTCGATATGGTGATGCATCGGTCATGGTCGGTCGCAGGGGAACGTGTCCGGCCAGCGCTCTCGGCGATTGCCCATGGCACGACTGCGCCGAAAACCCCTTGGTCTTCTCCGATTTCTTTCGAATCCCCGAACGAGCTTGAGCCCTCGACGTCAAGGCGGGAAGGCAGGAGAGAATGCTCCAATCCTGCCTGCCGGTTCGCCAATCGGTTCGCGGCGAGGCGAATTATCGTCATACTTTCCTGGTTGCTTTGGCGATCGATAATCCAGTGCAGGAGACAGATCTCAAAACGGGAATGAAGTCGGCGCCACAATCGGCCATAACGCCTGCCGATGAAGCGCCTATCGATCAGCGTCATGCATACCGCCATCATATAATTGAAATTTTTGCTGGGGGATTTTTCCTCGCCTGCGTCTCCCGAAACGAGAGAGGGTTTTGGACCTGACACCCGATGAAGGGGGAGGCCGCCTTTTTGCATGTCCATTCGCCGCGTGCGGATGCTCGGAATCAGGGGAAAAGACGATGGGAGTTTTTCGGACCAAGGGGGCTTGCGCAGCGAGCCTGATCGCCATGAGTTGGGTCGCGCTGAACAGCGGCGACATCGCCATGGCGCAGGAAGCGGCCGAGGGTGAGGCGACGGCGGAGATCGTCGTCGTCGGATCGCAGATCAAGGGTGCGAAGATCAACGAGGCACTGCCCGTCACCGTCGTGTCGACAGACGAGATCAAGAGTTCGGCTGCCGTGTCAGGCGATGAGCTGTTCCGGTCCATCCCGCAGTTCGGCGATGTGCAGTTCAACAGCCAGTATCTGCCCGGCAGTTCCAACGGCGCTCGCGGCGATATCGGATCGCTCGACCTGCGCAGTCTGGGCATCGGCAACACGCTGGTGCTGCTGAACGGCCGCCGCGTCGTCGCTCACCCGACCAGCCAGGCGAACGACCAGTTGGTGCCTGTACTGAGCTACAACACCAACGCTATTCCGGTGAACGGGCTGGAACGACTGGAAGTGCTGCGCGACGGTGCCGCGGCCATCTATGGCGCGGACGCGGTGGCGGGCGTGGTCAATACCGTGCTCAAGACCGACTATCAGGGCGCGGAACTGTCGCTACAATATGGCGGGGCCGAGGGCACCGGCCTGCGCGAGTTCAACGCCAATGGCGTGATCGGCACCAATTTTGCCGAAAATCGCGGTAACATCACGCTGTTCGGCAGCTACGACCATGGCACCGGGCTGGAATCGACCGAACAATATTTCACCGCATCGTCTGACAAGCGCGACCTGTTCGAGGGCACCCGCTTCGAAGGCGCGACATCCCTCGATGGCCGATCGACCACCACGCCCTTCGCCAACCTGCGGACCTACGGCAATCGCGCTGTCACCTATAATGGCAGCGCATTGACCAATGCATCGGGCCAGTTCCACCTGCAACCGACCAGCAGCGCCGGCTGCGTCGCGACGGTCGGCAACGACCGCTGCATTCAGGGCGGCGCCATGGCGACGGCCGGCGCGGACCGCGACCTGCGCTATGACACCCAGGCGCAGGGTGTGTCGATCATGCCGCGCTTGGACCGCATCAACCTGTTCATGACCGGTCATTACGACCTGACCGACGATGTCAGCTTCTTCACGGAGGCGGGCTTCTACCGCAGCAAGACCAAGGCGCAACAAAGCCCGGTCGCCACGCTGAGTTCCATCCCAATCTATGTACCCGCCAGCAACTATTGGAATCCGTTGGGTCAGGCGGTGTTCGCTGACGGGACGACCAACCCCAACCGACTCGCTGGCACCAACGCGCCGACGTCGGGGCTGCCGCTGACGATCAACAATTATCTGTTCGAAGACTTCGGGCCGATGAACATTACCGTAACGAACCAACAATTCCGCCTGCTGGCCGGCTTGCGTGGCGAATATAAGGGTTTCAACTGGGAAAGCGCAGTCAGCTACTCCGAAGCCTGGGCCCGTGACGTCAGCGACAATATCAGCCGCACCAAATTGCAGGAATATCTGTCGCTCTCGACGCCTGACGCCTATAACATCTTCGGCACGTCGGTGAACAGCCAGTCGACGATCGACGCGATGCGCGAAGATCTGGTCCGTTACACCAAGTCCACGCTCGCCACCTATGACTTCCGCGTGTCCAAGGCCGACCTGTTCACTCTGCCGGGCGGCAATGTCGGCTTCGCGGCCGGCATTGAGGCGCGCCGCGAAACGCAGCTGGACGACCGCGATCCGCGCATCGACGGCACCATCACCTATACCGATCCGCTGACGGGCGCTGTAGCCGGCGACTTCGTCAATTCGGCGCTCAACGACAATACCAGCGGTCATCGCGAAGTCTTCGGCGCCTATGCCGAGTTCGCCGTACCTGTCATCTCGCCGGAAATGGAAATTCCTCTGGTCCGCGCGTTCGATGTCCAACTGGCCGGGCGCTACGAACATTATAGCGATTTCGGCGATGTCGCCGTGCCCAAGGTCGCGGCTGCATGGGACGTCATAAAGGGGCTCCGCTTCCGCGGCTCCTGGGCCAAGTCCTTCCGCGCGCCGAACCTGGAGCAGACCAATGCGACGGTCGTGACACGCGCCAACAGCCGCACCGACTTCATCATGTGCGAGGCGGATGTGCGCGCCGGACGGATCGCCGACTTCTCGCAATGTTCGCGGGCACAGACGACCTCCGCACGCCGATCGGGCAATCCCAACCTCGACCCCGAACGCGCCAAGACCCTGTCCTTCGGCGTCGTTCTGGAGCCGCCGCTGCCGGACGGTGCGGGCAACCTGACCGTCACCGCCGACTGGTGGCGCGTGCGCCAGACCGGACTGGTCGGCATCTTCGGCGAAGGCAATGCGCTGATCCTCGACTATCTGCTGCGCAAGGAAGGATCGACCAACCCCAATGTCATCCGTGCCGCGCCGACCGCATCGGACGTCGAAGCCTTTGCCGGCACCGGCCTGACGCCCGCAGGCGAAGTTCTCTACGTCCTCGACCAATATACCAACCTGCAACCGCAGACGGTGAAGGGGCTGGACTTCAACCTGACCTATCGCACACCCGAAACCAGCATCGGTCGTTTCAACCTGGCGGTCAACGCGTCGCATTTCCTGAAATATTATCAGGAACCCTCGCCGGGCATCGCGGCTCTGCTGGCAGCACAGGATGCGGGCGAAATCGACGCGGCGGTGAATATCTCAGGTGGCCGCAGCTTGCTGCAAGTGGACCGCAAGCCCAAGTGGCGCGGCTCAGCGTCGCTGACCTGGTCGCTGAACAATGTGACGGTCGGCGCCTTCGCCCAATATACGGGCAAGGTCTATGACACGGGGCTGATCGACGCCGATGGCGATTATTGGGCAGTGAAGGCCACCACCACGGCCAACCTTTATACCCAGTATCGCTTCAGCGAGGGGCCATTGGACGGAACCAGCGTTCGCATCGGCGTGCGCAACCTGTTCGACAAGGCGCCGCCACTGTCGTCCAGCGGCTATCAGGGCCAGCTTTATTCACCCCTGCGCCGCTATTGGTACTTGAACATCAGCCATAAATTCTGATGCCTACGGGCGCCGGCCATCGCGTCGGCGTCCATTTTTCCAGTTCAGGATCAATATCTTCATGAAAGCCTTGCGCGCCCTGCCCCTCGTCGCCCTGATGATCCTGAGCACCCAAGGCGGCGCAGTAGCCGCCCAGCCGGCCCCGGCTGCCAAGGCTGCTCCAGCCAGCCTGTTCGGACTGCTCCCGGCGGAAAAGGGGGGACAGCGCATCCTGCTTCCCACCGCCGGGAAAGACGGCCTGATCGGCCGTTACCTCTACACTCCTTCGATCGCCGGCGGTCTTGGCGCGGCGGAAATCGGGCTCGATCGCGCGCGGCTTGGCGAGACGCAGGTGCTGCTGTTCCGCAAGGTCGGCAACCGCGTCATGGCCGAGTTCGAAAATCTGCGCTTCCGCGCTCTCAACGGAGATGCGGGTGAGGAACAGGCGGTCCGCCGCTCCTTTTCCGGTTCGCCGATCTGGTCGGGCGATATCATGAGCGAGGATGGCAATGGCATCGTGGTCGACCTGTCCGGCCTGTTGATGCGCGACGCCTTCGACGTTGCCGGACGATTGAAGGCGACCAAGGCAGGCAGCTACAAGATCGCGGCGAACCTCAGCTATGTCGACGCCATGCAGACCCTGGCCTTTCCCGACAATGTCGAATTCGAGACGGCCCTGACCTTCACCAGCGACGATCCCGGCCGCGCGATCGAACGCGTGCTGCCGGACGCGCGCGCGCTGACCGTGCGGGTGCATCACAGCTTCATCCGCTTGCCTGACGATGATTTCCACACCCGCGCCCATGACCCGCGCACCGGCACTTCAGTCCAGGTCATCCGTAACAATTATGCCGCCGCGCTGAACGAACCGATCGTCACCCGGCTGGTCCGCCGCTTTCGGCTGGAGAAGGTGGATCCGGGCGCCGAGCGATCACGCGTGAAGAAGCCGATCATCTTCTATGTGGACCGCGCCGCGCCGGAAGCGATCCGTACCGCGCTCAGGGAGGGCGCACAATGGTGGGCGCAGGCCTTCGATGCGGCCGGCTTCATCGACGCCTTCCAGGTCGAGGAACTGCCCGCGAACGTCAATCCCATGGACGCGCGCTACAATGTCGTCGCCTGGATCCATCGCGAGACGCGCGCCTGGTCGACCGGCACCACGATCGTCGACCCCCGTACCGGCGAGATCGTGCGCGGCGTGGTGCAATTGGGGTCGCTGCGTGCATGGCAGGACAAGCTGATTTTCGAGGGGTTGGTCGGCGCCGAGAAGGAGGGCACAGGCGGGCCGGACGATCCGATCCAGCTGGCGCGCGCCCGGCTGCGCCAGCTTGCGGTTCATGAAGTCGGTCATGCGCTGGGCCTCTCCCACAATTTCGCCGGATCGACTTTCGAAAATCGTGCCTCGGTGATGGATTATCCCGCGCCGCGTGTCGGCATCCGCGAGGGACAACTGGACCTGTCGGACGCCTATGCCACTGGCGTCGGCGCATGGGATCGGTTCGCGATCGACTGGCTCTATCGCCAGTTTCCGGCCGGGACAGATGAAAAGGCAGCGCTAGACGCCTTGGCCCGCACGGCGCAGGCCAAGGGCTATCGCTTCGTCGCCGATGGCGACACGCGCGGCGATGGCGATGCCCAACCGTGGGGCAATATGTGGGATGACGGAACGGACGCCGCCGCGCAGTTGAGCCATATCCTGGCCGTCCGCAAGATCGCGCTGGAACGGTTTGGCCTCGACAATCTGCCGGCCGGAGCGGCGGCGGCCGACCTGCGCCGGATGATCGTGCCCATCTATCTCTTCCATCGCTATCAGGTGACGGCGGCATCGAAACTGATCGGCGGGGTGGAATATAGCTATGCGGTGAAGGGCGATCGCCATGAGCAGGCGCAACCCGTGGACGCAGCGCAGCAGCGCGCCGCGCTCCGCGCGCTGCTCGCAACCCTCGATCCAGCGGCCCTCGACTTGCCCAACCGGTTGATCCCGCTGCTCTCGTCGATCCAGTCTGGAACATCCGACCGCCAGACCGAGATCGAACTGTTGCCTGGCCGCACGGCCGCCGCATTCGACTGGGCGCGCGCGGCGGAAGTGGCCGCCGATGGCAGCCTGATCGCTCTGCTCGCGCCCGAACGGCT
>NZ_DATKFP010000367.1:0-8507 GCF_035511395.1 Sphingobium sp. | reverse complement strand
CACCGACGATGTGATCGGCCTGCTGACCGAACTATCGATCACGGACGTGATCCTGAATGGCTGGTCACAGGGCGGCGCGGTCGCGGTAGAGGCCGCGCATCGGCTGGGCGCGGCCTGCAAGGGGCTGATCCTTAGTTGCGCGGCGTCCCCCTGCTACACCGACGCCGAAGGCTTTACATCGGGGATCACGGACGCGGACCTCGTCGGCATGGCCGCCTCTTTCAGGCGCGACAAGGTCGCGACTGCCCTCGGCGTCGCCACCGCCTGTTTCACGCCGAACCGGTCGGCCGAGGATATCGGCGCAGTGCTGCGGATGTTCCTCCAGACCGGGCCGATGGCGCTCCAAACGCTTGAAGATCTGGGACCGCTGGATCAGCGTGCGATCATGGCGTCGTTGCGGATGCCGGCGCTCATCATCGCTGGCGCGCAGGATACGGTCACCCCGGTCGTGCTGGCGCAGACCGCGCATGCGCTGATCGCCGGCAGTCGGCTGGTGATACTCGAAGCAAGCGCGCATGTGCCAATGGTTGAATCCTATGATGAATATCATAGCGAGATCTGCGCATTTCTGGCCGAAGTGGGGAGACGTTGACGATGACGACCTCTCAACCTGCTACGGGCATGCTCGAGGGTCTGCGGATCATCGATCTTTCGACCATCGTGTTCGGTCCTTATTGCACGCAGATGCTGGCGGACATGGGCGCGGAGGTCATCAAGATCGAAGCGCCGGACGGTGACTTCTTTCGCCAGAGTGGCAAGGCGAAGAATGCCCCCGACATGGGGCCAATCCATCTGACGCTTAACCGCGGCAAGAAGTCCGTAGTGCTCGACCTCAAGTCGCCCGAGGATCGCGCGACCCTGATTAAACTCATTCGGACGGCGGACGTCTTCATCCACAATGTCCGCAGCGCCGCGATCCGCAAGCTGGGCCTCGACTATGACACGCTGGTCAAAGAGGTCCCCGACATCATTTATGTGCATGGCGTTGGCTATTCTTCGGTCGGGCCTTATGCCGACCTGCCAGCCTATGATGACACCATCCAGGCGGGAAGCGGGCTAATCGATCTGTGCGCGCGCACGTCCGACCCCTATGACCCTAAGTTCGTGCCGACGATCGTGGCCGATAAGGTCAGCGGCCTCTACGCGGCGCAGGCGGTGCTCGCGGCCTATATCTACAGGTTGAAGGGCGGGAAGGGGCAATATGTCGAAGTCCCAATGTTCGAATGTTTCGTGCACTTTCTGCTGGAAGAACATCTGTTCGAACGCACCTGCGAGCCGCCGGTGGGGTCGCTCGGCTATCGTCGGATCATGGACAAGGCGCGGAAACCATTCCCCACGGCGGACGGCTATATCAGCATCCTGCCCTATACCGATCAGAATTGGCGCAACCTGTTTGACCTGCTGGGATGCCCGGAAGTGCTGACCGCCAATCCGGTGGAAGGATCGCTGCTGCGGGTCCAGCATGTCGGCGAATTCTACGCTGCCATTGCGCTGCGGACGCCGACGCGCACGACGGCGGAGTGGATGGATCTGCTGCGCGACATCAATGTGCCGGCGATGCCGGTGCGCAAGGTGGACGAGTTGCTTGAGGACCCGCAACTCATTGCCAGTGGCTTTTTCAAGCGCGTCGAGCATCCCTCGGAGGGCCCGTATCTCCAGATGCAGCCGCCCATTCGGTTCGGCGCAGGGGCCGCGCCGATCGGCCATGCCCCCCGGCTGGGCGAACATACCCAAAGCGTTCTAGCCGAGCTGGCATCGGGCGCCTCCGCTCTCAAATCGGTATGAGCCGGAGATCGACATGATGGAACTGCACAATATTGAATTTGAGCGCCGCGACGGGGTCGGCATCCTGACCCTGAACCGGCCGGAGGTGCTGAACAGCATCTCCCGCGAGATGCAGGATGAGATCCGGGCGGTCCTGGCCGAAGTCGACAACTCGCCGGAATGTCGTGCGCTGGTCATCACCGGGGCGGGGCGCGGCTTTTCCGCCGGTGCGGACCTGTCGAAGATCGACATGACGCCAGACGAAGGACTGCTGGATCGGATCGATCCCGGCAAGCTGCTGAGCGAGGCGTACAACCCTACGGTGCGTTTGCTCGACAAGCTGCGTGTTCCCACCATCGCGGCGGTGAATGGCGTGGCTGCCGGCGCGGGGGCCTCGCTTGCTCTGCAATGCGACATGATCATCGCGCACAGCAAGGCGTCCTTCATCCAGTCCTTCGCCAAGATCGGGATGATCCCCGATGCCGGCGCCAGCTGGACCCTCGTGAACAAGATCGGCTACGCCCGTGCCATGGGCCTGTGCATGACAGGCATGCGGCTGGATGCCGCGAAGGCGAAGGAGTGGGGCCTGGTCTGGGAGGTCAGTGACACCTGCCTGGAGGACGCCATCGCGCTGGCGAGCGAACTGGCCGTAATGCCGACCCTGGCGCTCGTCGCCTTGCGCAAGCTGCTAAGCTTGGGCTGCCATCAGGACATCCATCAGCAGCTGGATATCGAGACGCGCACTCAGTCGGAATTGGGAAAATCTCCCGATTTCATCGAGGGCGTAACTGCATTCATGGAGAAAAGACCCGCTGTCTTCACCGGTCGATAAGCCGGGCGGGGTTCATCAAAGGGCAATTTGTAAGGAGTGACGGGATGTCGGAGCAGATCGAAAATCACGCCAAAATCCTCTGGATTTCGGACACGACGCCTGAGCAGATGGCGAAGGACCCGGATGAGCGCAAGCTGATATATGACAATATGCTGGCCCACGTCCGCAATGTCGCCCGGCCGGCCACGCAGGTGGACGTCAATTTTGTAAAGGACAATGCCGGCACGGCATTTTCTCCCTGGATGCGCTATCCTCGCGCGCTGTTGGCCGTCGAGGTGCTGGAGCGCGTTCGGCGGGCCGAGCAGGATGGCTATGACGCGGCTTTTCCAGGCATGTGCTTTGGCGAATTCTTTCTGGAGGACGCGCGGCAGACGGTAGACATGCCCGTGGTCGGCGCTGCGGAATCGACGATGGCGCTCGCCCAGTTGTTGGGCAAGAAATTCGCGGTCGTCACGGTCGGTGCGCGCTTTCAGCATGTGATCGAGGACCGGATTCGCGCGCATCGCTGGGAAAGCCGGGCGATCACCCATAGGCCTGTGCGCTATTTTACGCCCGAACTGACCAAAATGATGGTCGACGCCTACAACGGTCGGCCCGAACGGCTGATCGAGGAATTCGACCGGGAGGCGCGGGAATGCATCAAGGACGGTGCGGACGTCGTGATCTGCGGATGCAATCCCTATGGCGCCGCCCTGGCTCACGTCGGCTACAATGAAGTGTCCGGCACGGGCATCCCCGTAGTCACCGCCCTCTCGGCGATGGTCAAGCAGGCGGAGATGCTGGTCGATCTGCGGCGAAGTCTCGGCATCGTCAAATCCGGCGCGCTGATCGGACCCTATATGACCACGCCGCCGGAAGTGATGGACGACCTCACCGCGCGCGGCATCCCCGCGACGCCGTCCGCCGACGCCGAACAGCGGCTCTATTCGGCCCGGCGGCAGGGCTGGTCCGGGCCGGCGGTCGATCATGCGGCCTGATGCCGACATTAGGGTTTGTCCCCACGCATCTGACACGAGAGAGAGGCCTGCATGTCGCTAGTCTTGCATACCAGCCATGACGGCATTCATACGATTACCCTCAATTCGCCGCAGACGCTGAACGCGATGTCATATGAGCTGATGGGCGAATTGCTGGCGGCACTCAAGGAGGTCGACGCCACGCTGGACGCCCGGGCCATCATCCTGACAGGCAATGGCCGGGGCTTCTCGTCCGGCGCGGAACTGGGCGCGATGGACACGCGCATGGCCGAGGAAGGCTTCGGGGCCGGGGTGGCCACCTTCATGCACACGGTTTGTTCGCCGGTGGTGGAACAGATTAGGGCGTCGCGGTTGCCGGTTATCGGCGCGGTGAACGGACCAGCGGTCGGCGGCGGCTTCGGCCTCGCCATTTCCTGCCATATCGTAGTGGCTGGCCGTTCGGCCTATTTCAGCCTGCCGTTCGTGCCCATGCTGGGCCTCCTGCCCGACATGGGTGCGACATGGTTCCTGCCGCGCTTCATCGGCCAAGCACGCACGCTCTCGAT
Organism: Sphingobium sp.; assembly: GCF_035511395.1. Classification (GTDB taxonomy): domain Bacteria; phylum Pseudomonadota; class Alphaproteobacteria; order Sphingomonadales; family Sphingomonadaceae; genus Sphingobium. Next base: position 4,389 of record NZ_DATKFP010000367.1, on the reverse strand, counting down.
GTGCCTGCTTGGCGAGCGCCTGCCCGCCGAAGAGGCGGTTCAGATCGGCCTCATCCAAAAGGTTTGTGACGACGCCGCTCTGCTGGATGAGGCGCAAGCGCTGGCGGCGAAGGTCGCCAAAATCCCAGAGTCCGCGTTCCGGGAGCTTAACGCGTCGCTGAAAGCCGCCGAGCGCAATTCGCTGAGCGAACAACTGGCGCTTGAGGCCGACCGGCAGGGCGTGCTGATCGAGGAACCTGTTTTCCGGCAAGCGGTGGCAGCCTTCCTGGAAGCGCGCGCGAACCGTGCAAAGTGACGCGATGCGAGCGGGAACCAGCCTTTTCATCATGATCAACAAGGACCGATAAGCTTTGCTTCACGGACTCATGCAGGATCGGCCGCTGCTGATCTCCGACATACTGGATTTTGCCGAACGCCATCATGGCGACACCGCCGTCATTTCGCGGCGGGTCGAGGGAGGTATCCATCGATCGTCCTACGCCGCCTGCGCGGCCCGCGCGCGCCAGGTAGCCAATGCGGTCGAAGCGGAACGGCTCGCCATGTCCGATCGCGTAGGGACGCTGGCCTGGAACGGCTATCGCCACGTCGAACTCTATTTCGGAGTCGCCGGGTCGGGGCGGGTGCTGCACACGATCAATCCCCGGCTCCACCCCGACCAAGTCGCCTGGATCGTCAATCATGCCGACGATCGCATAATATGTTTCGACCTGAGCTTCCTCGACCTGATCGGGCAAATCCGCGATCGATGCCCCGGGGTCAAAAAATGGGTGGTGCTGTGCGGGCCGGAACGCCTGTCGGACGAGGATCGAGCATCGGGGCTTGTCAGCTATGAGGAGTGGCTCGCCGCCCAGCCCATCGAGTATCGATGGCCGGTCCTGGACGAACATAGCGCGTCGGCGCTCTGCTACACCAGCGGAACGACCGGCGACCCTAAGGCGGTACTGTACAGCCACCGTTCGACCGTACTGCACGCCTATGCCATCGCCCTGCCAGACGCGATGGCCTTTTCGGCGCGCGACACCCTGCTGCCGTTGGTGCCGATGTTCCATGTCAATGCTTGGGGCATCCCTTATGCCGCTGCACTGACCGGAGCAAAACTAGTACTGCCCGGCCCTCAGCTCAACGGCGCGTCGGTCTACGAATTGATCGCGGCTGAGGGCGTGACCTTCGTGGCGGGCGTGCCCACGGTGCTTCAGACGCTGATCGCGCATGTCGAGGCCGGGCGTCTGGGCTTCGGCAGCCTGAACCGCGTCGTGATCGGCGGCGCGGCCTGCCCCCCAGCGATGCTGCGCGAGCTACGCGAGAATCATGGCCTTGAGGCGATCCATTCCTGGGGCATGACTGAGATGAGCCCGCTCGGCACCCTTTGCACGATGAAAGCCAAGCATAACGACCTGTCCGCCGACCAGCAATTGCCACTCCGGGCGAAGCAGGGGCGGGCGATCTTCGGCGTGGACATGAAAATCATGGATGACACGGGCACAGACCTGCCCTGGGACGGTGTCAGCCAGGGCCATTTGATGGTCCGCGGGCACTGGGTGGTGAGCAGCTATTTCGGCGCGGGCGGCGACAAGCCGGTGGTCGATGCGGACGGCTGGTTCGCGACCGGCGACGTCGCGACGATCGATGCGGACGGCTTCATGCAGATCACCGATCGCAGCAAGGACGTTATCAAGTCGGGCGGCGAATGGATCAGTTCGATCGAGATCGAAAATGTGGCGATGGCACATCCTGATGTGGCGATGGCAGCCTGCATCGGCATCCCGCATCCCAAATGGGACGAGCGGCCGATCCTGGTGGTGGTGCCCAGGCCGGGCGCAAGCGTGGATCGCGCCGCGCTGCTCGCTTCCTACCAAGGAAAGATCGCCAAGTGGCAGATACCCGACGATGTGGTTGTGGTCGATTCAATTCCGCTGGGCGCGACCGGTAAGATGCTGAAAATTCGACTTCGCGAACAACTGCAGGATTATCAGCTGCCTTAGCGACGGCATCAGGACTGCCACGCGCGTCCTGTCTGCACAAAATTCGGAATGGAGGTCATTTTGCGTATCGAAAGGCTGGGAGACATACGGACCACGCTCGGCGAGGGACCTTATTGGGACACCGTCGACCAGCGGCTGTTCTTCGTCGACATTAAGGGGCGGCGCATCTGGCGCTTCGATCCGGCCACGGCGGACTTTCGCGGTTGGGATACGCCGGTCGAGCCATCGGCGATCAGCCGCGTCGCAGGCGGCGGACTGGTGGCGGTGTTGGGAGACGGCTTCTATGCGTTCGATCCCGACGGCGGCAGGTTCGCACCGATCGCCATGGTCGATACGCTGAACGGCGCTGTGCAGATCAACGACGCGAAGGTCGACCGGCAGGGGCGGTTCGTCGGGGGAGGCGCGGCCAAGTCACGGGAGCCGATCGCGCCGCTCTACAGTTTCGACGGGCAGACCGTGACGACGATCGACGTCGGTTTCACCATCTGCAACGGACCCTGCTGGAGCGTGGACGGCGGGACATTTTATATCGCCGACACCATCCCCAACAAGCTCTATGCCTATGATTATGACGCGCAGACCGGAGTGGTCGCCAACAAGCGGCTGTTGGCCGACTGCTCGGACATCGGCGGCTTTGCCGACGGGGCGACGGTGGACGCGGCGGGACGCATCTGGATGGCCTTTTGCGGGCAGGGCAAGATCGCTTGCTTCAATCCTGACGGCTCGATCGACCGCATCCTCCACACCGAGGTCCAATGGGTGTCCAGCGTCCAGTTCGGCGGTCCCAATCTCGACCGGCTCTATGTAACCAGTTTTGACCCGGCGGCGGCGGTGGGACGTCCTCCCGACGACAATAGCGGCTACCTGTACGTCATCGACGGCTTGGGCGCAACCGGCCTTGCCGAACCGTTGGGACTGTCACCTTCTTGCTCGGCGATCCGCCCGGCATCCTGAGAATCTACTAGCAAGAAAACGGTACTATCGTTCAAATAACGTTGACTCTGGCCGTACGGCGTTTTAGTCAGCCAATAGTAAATTAGCCTGCGATGGACGCCCGATAGGCGGCCCGCGCGGCGACTATATAGGGAGGTTAATTATGATTGATCTTGGCGGCCGGGTTGCGATCGTTACTGGCGCCGGCGGCGGACTAGGGCGCGAACATGCGCTCCTACTCGCTCGCCGTGGGGCAAAGGTCGTGGTCAACGATCTGGGAAGTGCGACCGACGGCACGGGTGGATCTTTGTCGGCCGCCGAAAAAGTGGTATCGGAAATTAAATCAGCTGGTGGAGAAGCCGTAGCAAATGGCGCGTCAGTAACGGATTTTGAGCAGGTTGAAGCGATGGTCGCGCAAGCAGTCGATCAATGGGGCCGAGTTGACATATTGGTCAACAATGCCGGTATCCTGCGCGATCGCACGTTCGCAAAAATGGACATAGCCGATTTTCGCGCGGTCATCGATGTTCACCTGATGGGCGCGGTGCATTGCACGAAAGCGGTTTGGGAGATGATGCGAGCGCAAGCCTATGGCCGCATCGTGATGACGACCTCGTCTTCCGGGCTGTACGGTAATTTCGGTCAGTCTAACTATGGGGCGGCGAAGCTGGCGCTCGTCGGGCTGATGCAGACCTTGGGCCTGGAGGGCGAAAAATATAATGTTCGCGTTAACTGTCTAGCGCCTACTGCGGCCACGCGGATGTTGGAAGGCTTGCTTCCGCAGCCGATGCTCGACGCGCTCTCGCCGGTTCGAGTTAGTCCGGCCGTGCTGGCGCTCGTTGGCGAAGACGCGCCCAACCGTAAGATCATCTGCGCTGGCGGCGGCAGTTTCGAGGAAGCTAATATCACACTGACTCGCGGTGTCTTCATTGGTGACGCGGATGATGCAGGCGAGCAGCTGCTGGCGCGCCGGAATGAGCTAGGCGACCGTGATGGGGAAATTGTGCCGGCTCGTGGTTCGGTGCAGGGCGAAGTCGAGTTGCGCAACGCCGGCTTCCAGCTTGCAGAAGTGGCAGAGGCGTGAGTATGCGCGACGCTGTCATCGTCTCCACGGCACGTACGCCGATCGCGAAGGCTTATCGCGGTGCGTTCAACATTACCCCCGCGCCAACGATCGCTTCCCATGCAATCATCGCCGCAGTCGAACGCGCGGGCTTGGACCCGGCGGAGGTTGATGACGTCCTGATGGGGGCATCGTTGCAGCAGGGGCATCAATCGACGATCGGCCGCACGGCCGGCCTGCGCGCCGGCTTGCCACACAGTGTGTCGGGCATGTCGATCGATCGACAGTGTTCATCAGGCCTGATGACTATCGCCACGGCATCCAAGCAAATCGTCATGGATCGGATGGACGTCATCGTCGCTGGTGGGGTGGAGTCCATCTCGCTGGTTCAGACGTCCGAACTGCGGGTGA
>NZ_DATKFP010000366.1:0-2830 GCF_035511395.1 Sphingobium sp. | reverse complement strand
ACTGCCGGATGTGCCTGTCAATCGGCGGAGGGACGCAGCCGATCGTTGGCTCATTCAGCAGGGCGCGGACGATCCGGCCGCCCGTCTTGATGTCATTGAACAGGCGCTGCGCGTGATCGAGGCGCCCGCCTTTGCCGGACTGTTCGGTCCCGACGCTTTGGCAGAAGCGCCGATCGCCGCCGTGGTTGGCGAAGCCGTGATCGCGGGCACGGTCGACCGACTCTGCATTGGCGTCGATCGCGTTCAACTGGTCGATTTCAAGACCGGCCGGATCGCCCCGCAGTCACCGGACCAGGTGCCGCTGGCCCATGTGCGGCAGATGGCCGCCTATGTCGCGGCGCTGGAGGTCATTTTCCCAAATCGGGCGATCGAGGCGGGCCTGCTTTACACTGGCGGCCCGCATCTCGTAATCATGCCGCCCCACTTGCTGGCGGCACACAAGCCCGGCTTTGTGCCCACACAGGAGAATTTGCCGCTCTGGCCCGTTGAGCCGGAAGCGCGCCCATCCTAGATATCGCCCAACACAAGGAGTTCAGATATGGCCACCAAGGCAGTTACCGACGTCAGCTTCAAGGAAGATGTGATCGATTCCGACAAGCCCGTGCTTGTCGATTTCTGGGCGGAATGGTGCGGCCCCTGTAAGATGATCGGCCCGGCCCTGGAGGAAATTTCCGAGGAACTGGCGGACAAGGTCACGATCGCCAAGATCAACATCGACGAAAATCCCGACGCACCGGGCCAGTATGGCGTGCGCGGGATCCCGACGATGATCTTGTTCAAGAATGGCGAAGTCAGCGCGACCAAGGTCGGCGCAGCGCCCAAGAGCGCGCTCAAGGGCTGGATCGAAAGCGTCCTCTGACGAACTGAACTTACGGCCTATGTCAACGGGATCATCACCGACTTGGCATAGGCCGGACGTTCGCGCAGCCGATCATACCAGGCGCGCACATGCGGCACATCGGGCCGCTCCATATCCAGCGTGAAGAATGTATGGGCATAGACGCCCATCGGCACGTCCGCGACACCGAAATCGACACCCGAAAGCCACGGCTGGGCGGCGAGCGTCTGGTCGAGTATCTGCATGGCGACGCCGGTGGCTTGCGCAGACCGGGCGATCGCCTGCCTATCTCGCTGTCCGGCCTCCTTCCGCACGAGTTGCAAAAAGGCATCGCGCTGCACATCCGCGAAGCTGAATTGCCAATCCATCCACTTGTCACCTTGCGCTCGTTGGACCGGATCGGTGGGAAACATGTCGGTCAGGGCGTAACGACTGGCGAGATAGCGCAGGATTGCGTTGGACTCCCACAACACCACGTCACCATCCTCGATGGTAGGGATCAGCCTATTGGGGTTCTTCGCCAGATAGGCTTCGTCCATACCGAACTTGCCGCCCACGTCATGACGCACATAGGGCAGGCCGATCTCTTCCGCGAACCAGGCGACCTTCTTCACATTGTGTGAATTGAGGCGGCCCCAGATGGTCAGCATGTCAGCCTCTCTTATCCAAGCAGCGTAGCCGCCGCCTTGTCCCAGAGACGGGGCGAGGACGCCCCCATCAATCCGCGACGCAGGTCGCCCACGATATACGGCGTTCCGTCGGTCCGCTGGCAACATCCACCCGCCTCATTGACGAACAGGGTGCCTGCCGCATGATCCCAGGGAAGAGTCCGGGCGAACACCGACACATCATTATACCCCAGCACTAGCCGGGGATATTGTTCTGCGGCGCAGCGGGGAATATCCACCAGCGAGAAATGGCCCTGCGACCGGCGCTGGATATCGGTGCGCTCTTCCTCCGCCATGAAATAGACGGCCAGCGCCGCGATCGGCAGATCGCCGCCGCTTTCACGCGCCTGCACGCGTTCGCCGTCGATATGGCTGCCGCCGCCCAGCATGGCATGGCACAACCGCCCAGTCAGCGGGTCCAATATCCATCCGGCCAACGTCGTTCCGCCATCGACCAGCGCCACCATGATGCCAAAGGGCGGCTGGCCGGATGCGAAATTGCTGGTGCCGTCGATCGGATCGATGATCCAGTTAAGGCCTTCGCCCGCCCGTTCCAATATGGCCGGGTCGGCCGCACAAGCTTCCTCACCGATAATTCCGGCTTCGGGCAGGATACCGGCTAGTCCTTCAGCGAGGCGAAGCTCGCTTTCCTTGTCCGCGATCGTGACGAAGTCGTTCGCGGCCTTTTCGCTGACCTCGTCATCGGCCAGATTGCGATACCGGGGCATGACGATGTCGCGCCCCACGTCGCGCATCAGCGCGACGACAGGATCATGGAGTTCCAACAACATTAGCTGCGATAATCCGCGTTGATCGAGATATAGCCATGCGTCAGGTCGCAGGTCCAGATGGTCGCCCGGCCTTCGCCGAGTCCCAGGTCGACTCCGATCAGGATATCCTGACCCTTGAGGTGCGCGGCGACAGGTGCCTCATCATAGCCCTCGACAGCCAGTCCGCCGGTCGCCACCTGCGTCGCGCCGAAACGGATCGACAGCTTGTCGCGATCCGCCGGCTCGCCAGCCTTGCCGATCGCCATGACGACTCGTCCCCAATTGGCATCCTCCCCGGCAATGGCGGTCTTCACCAGCGGGGAGTTGGCAATCGACAGGCCGATGCAATGGGCGCTTTCGTCGCTGGCGGCGCCTTCGACCGTGATCTCGATGAACTTGCTGGCTCCTTCACCGTCACGCACGACCAGATGCGACAGCTGGCGGCACAAATCCGACAGGGCTGCATGGAAGGCGTCGACGCCGGCATCGTCCATCGACGTCAGTGGCACATTGCCTGCCTTGCCGGTGGCGAAAGCCAGCACGGTGTCGCTAGT
>NZ_DATKFP010000365.1:0-17781 GCF_035511395.1 Sphingobium sp. | reverse complement strand
GCGGATTTGGACTGCCTGAAAACGGTCGGGCGGCTTTACCTCGCCAAACGATGATCGGCGCCCCGAAAAGGCGATGATGGGTGGTGATCTGCCGTTTGCCAAAACCGTCATCGCAGCGAAGGCTGGGATCGCTGGCAAGACCGCCCTGTCCTCAAGTGTGAACACAGCGCCGCAGTGACCCAAGGCAAGCTATCACCTCAAGAGTACGCAGCGGTCCCAGCCTTCGCTGGGACGACGCATAAGTTTCGGTAGCTTGGTTGGCTAGGGGTCTGATCGCTTTGTGAGAGCCGACCCACGCATCACCGCGAACCAGAGTAAGGTGACCAAAGTGTACGGAAGTCACAAGGCGCCATACCAGCCCGGAGCAGCGCTAAGGTCATCTGCTATTGAAAGTAATCCAAAGCAGAACAGCAGACCAAAGCAGAACGTCACGAAGCCGCTTCGGATAGGACGCTCTCTATCCCATGCCAACAAATCACCATTTTCATAGAGGCCGCGAAGGCAAACCGACGTAACTATGCAAATTACCGGAAACAATATCGCAGCGAGAATGATGCTGTGCATCATTGGTATCATAATCGTGTCCCCGTCTGACGGGAGCACTCCAGCTTCTCCGACAGCGGGCCAATAAATCCAGCTTGTAGCTGGATAGCCGACGACAACGCAGATACCAAGCGCCCACGCGGCGGGTTTGGGAAACGGTAAGCGAACAGCGATCATCAAAAGATTATGCCTCTTACAGTCATGACCGCAACGGGCCGATAACAGTCAGCAGCGATAACATGTCGGTTGCTGAGTTTGCCCTCGTATCCCCGATTTTCCTACATTCGCACCGCCTGCTAGAATCGCATCGGTTCTTTCTCACCGTCGCCCCGCCGCAGCGTTTCGCTCTTCATGAGACATGCCGCGCGCATGCACTTCGTCAACAAGCGCCCCTTTCCAACATCGCCCCCGCTATCGGCAAAATAAAAAGGGCCCCGGAACCGCAGTCCCGGAGCCCTTTCTTTCAGAGTGATGCGAAGCTCAGGCCGAAACCGGCGCCGCCTTGCGGACGCCTTCGTCGACGTGGGCTTCGAACTGCTCGAAGTTGTCGATGAACTGCTTGACCAGGGTCTGCGCGGTCTTGTCGTACTCGGCCGGGTCGGCCCAGGCGCCGCGCGGGTCGAGCAGCTTCGTGTCGACGCCAGGGACCTCGACCGGGACCTCGAAGCCGAAGTTCGGGTCTTCCTTGAACTCGGCGCTGTTGAGGCTACCGTCGAGCGCGGCGTTGAGGAGGGCGCGGGTGGCCTTAATCGGCATGCGCTTGATGCCTTCCATGGTCGCCTTGCCGCCCGACCAGCCCGTGTTGACCAGCCAGCACTTCACGCCGCCCTTGGCGATGCGCTCCTTGAGGAGGTTGCCGTAGACCGAGGGATGGCGCGGCATGAACGGCGCGCCGAAGCAGGTCGAGAAGGTCGCTTCCGGCTCGGTCACCCCGATCTCGGTGCCCGCGACGCGCGCCGTGTAGCCCGAGAGGAAGTGGTACATCGCCTGGTCCGGGGTCAGTCGCGCGATCGGGGGCAGCACACCGTAGGCGTCGGCGGTCAGGAAGATGATGTTCTTCGGAACCGGCCCGAGGTTCTTCTCCGAGCAGTTCGGGATGAAGTCGATCGGATAGGAGCCCCGGCTGTTCTCGGCCAGCGAGTTGTCGTCGAGGTCGATCTTACGGGTGACCGGGTCGATCACCACGTTTTCCAGCACCGTGCCGAAGCGGCGGGTGGTGGCGTAGATCTCGGGCTCGGCCTCTTCCGAGAGGCGGATCATCTTGGCGTAGCAGCCGCCCTCGAAGTTGAACACGGCGGTGTCCGACCAGCCATGCTCGTCGTCACCGATGAGGGTGCGCGAAGCGTCGGCCGAGAGGGTGGTCTTGCCGGTGCCCGACAGGCCGAAGAACACGGCGGTGTCGCCGTCGGGGCCGATGTTGGCCGAGCAGTGCATCGGCATGACGCCCTTGACCGGCAGCAGGTAGTTGAGGATGCCGAAGACCGACTTCTTCATCTCGCCCGCATAGGACGTGCCGCCGATCAGGATCAGCTTCTCGGAGAAGTTGACCGCGATCACCGTCTCCGAACGCGAACCATGGCGCTCGGGATCGGCGCGGAAGCTGGGCAGATCGATGATGGTGTACTCGGGCGCGAAGCCGGCGAGTTCATCGGTCGTCGGGCGCACCAGCAGCGTGCGGATGAACAGGTTGTGCCAGGCGAACTCGTTGATCACGCGCACGTTGACGCGATGCTCCGGCTGCGAACCGCCGAACAGGTCGGCGACGTAGAGCGTGTCCTTCGCGGCCACCGCAGCGAGGAAGTCCTCCTTGAGCGCAGCAAAATGCTCGGGCGTCATCGGGACGTTGGTCTTGCCCCACCAGACCGTCGATTCCGTTTCGGCGTCCCTGACGATGAACTTGTCCTTCGCCGAACGCCCGGTGTGCTTGCCGGTGGCGACGACGAACGGACCGTCCGCCGAAAGCACGCCCTCACCGTTCTTCACCGCCTGCTCGACCAGGGGGGCCGTGCCGAGGTTCGCGAAGATCTGTGCCTTCGTCTCAATGCCCTGTCTGTCGAGCGGATAGCTAAGCGAAGTGGTCAATGTCATCTCCTCCAAAAGATGGCAGCCTGCGAATATATCCGTGGCCGCTGTCGCGATTCCTGCGCAAGAATCGGGCCGCGAATATGCGACAGTCTCTTTTCCGTCAATTTGGCAACAATTGGAACCTTCAAGCGGGTATCCGGGACGCATTATTCGTCCGGGCGACCTTGCCGATACCTCGCTTTTCGAGCCTTTCGGCAGCGACGCGACAGAGGCAACCGATTGCCAGCAAGCGGCTCAGACGCTAGTCAGCACCGCTCACGCAGCAAAAGGGAAATTGCGGACGCCCATGGCCGATGCATCCGATCCCCCGATCCTGGCGCAGAGCGCCCCGGCCGCACCCGCCCCCGTTCCGCGGCAGCAGACGATCGCGCTGGTCGACGACGACCGCAACATTCTCACCACCCTGTCGATAGGGCTCCAGGCCGAGGGCTTTGCGACGCGTGTCTATGCCGATGGCGGAACAGCGCTTAAGGCGCTGCTCGACAACCCGCCGGATCTCGCCATCTTCGATGTGAAGATGCCTCGGATGGACGGGCTCAGCCTCCTCCAGGAATTGCGTGCACACTCGCGGCTTCCGGTCATCTTCCTCACCTCCAAAGACGAGGAGCCGGACGAGGCACTTGGCCTCGCGCTTGGCGCCGACGACTACATCGCCAAGCCGTTCAGCCAGCGGCTGCTCGTTGCCCGCATCCGCGCGATCCTGCGCCGCAGCGAACTGGCCCGTGCCGAGCCGGAAGCAGCTTCTCCGGCGGACCTGCCTGATCCGGTGATACGCGGCCGCCTGATGCTCGACCCCGCACGCCATCAGGTGGTCTGGGATGGCAAGCCCGTGTCGCTGACGGTGACCGAATTCCTGATCCTCGAAGCCATGGCGCTGCGCCCCGGCGTCGTCAAAAGTCGCAACCAGCTTATGGACGCGGCCTACAGTGACGACATCTACGTGGACGATCGCACGATCGACAGCCACATCAAGCGCTTGCGCCGCAAGTTCCGCGCCATCGACCCTGAGTTCGTCGCGATCGATACACTCTACGGTGCCGGGTACTCTTTCACCGATGGTTGAGAAATCGCGCGCCAAGCCGCGTCCGCGCCTGGCCATTCGCCTTGGCCTGTCGTGGAGCGTGTCGCTTACCGCGCGCATCCTTGCCGTCAATGTCATCGCGCTGGCCCTGCTCGCCGGCAGTCTGTTCTACATCGACAGCTATCGGCGCGAACTGCTTGCCGAGCGCTATCGCCTCGCCAAGTCCGAGGCCGAGATCACCGCCGATGCCCTCGCGGACGAGGATTTGTCCGGGCGCCTTGCCCTGATCGCACGGATCGGCACCGAACAGGACCTGCGCCTGCGCCTCTTTGCCGCCGATGGCGACCTCGCCGGAGACAGCTTCGCGCTCGCCCGCCCGTCCTACACCCTGATCGATCCGACGCGCGAACCGTGGTATCAGGACGCCGCGCGCATACTCGATCGCGGCATGGACTTCATCCTCGGCGCTCCCCCCATTCCCGCCTACAGCGACCCCCCGGGCAGCGATGCCTCCGCATGGCCCGAAATCGCAGCCGCCCTGCACGATCGGGAAACCCGGATCAATCACCAGGCGGCACCGGATCGCACCCCCGTGATCATCGCCGCGACGCCGGTCGGCGATGACGGTACCGCACTGCTCGTGACCCGCAACGCGCGAGACATCACCGAGAACGTCCGTATGGCCCGCCAGACCCTCGCGTTTATCGTCGGCGGCGCGCTCGGTGTATCGATCCTGCTCTCTCTGTTCCTTGCCCGCACGATCGTCGAGCCACTTCGCAAGCTGGTTCGCGCCGCGGTGCGGGTGCGCCTCGGCCGCGACCGCAGTGTCGTCGTGCCGCGCCTTCCGGATCGGCGGGACGAGATCGGTCTGCTTGCCCGCGCCATTTCGGACATGAGCGGCGCCCTTCGCCAGCGCATCGATGAAGTGGAGAGCTTCGCTGCAGACGTAGCCCATGAACTCAAGAACCCGCTGACCTCGTTGCGCAGCGCCCTGGAAAGCCTCGACCGCGTCGAGCAACCTGAATTGCGTCGCCAATTGATCAGCATCGCGCAGGACGACGTCAGGCGGATCGACTTTCTCGTCACCGAGATCGCCGACGCGAGCCGCATCGACGCGCAACTCAGTCGCACCACCTTCGAGCCATTCGACATGGCCGCCCTCGTGCGTGCCCTGGTCCACGAACGCGACCAGCGCGGGGTCAACGGCGGCTGCGCGATCTCGATCATGCGCGAAGACGATCCCGACGACGACGCCCCGAGAAGCGGAGCAACGCCGCTGATGGTGTCCGGCGACGTGCCAAGGCTGGAGCGTGTCCTGCAGAACCTGCTCGACAACGCGGTGTCGTTCTCACCTCCCGGCGGACCCATCGAAATCACGCTGGGCCATGCCGGCAACCGCGTGAAGATTGCCGTGGCGGACCATGGTCCGGGCATCCCCGCCAGCACCCGTGAACGTGTTTTCGAGCGCTTCCATTCGCTCCGCCCTTCGCGCGAGGAGTTCGGCAAGCATAGCGGCCTCGGCCTCGCCATCGCCCGCACCATTGTCGAGGCACACTACGGCAGGTTGGTTGCAACGGACCGGACCGACGGCGCGCCTGGCGCACGGCTCGTCATGTCGTTGCCCAGATGGTCAGCCGAGCGATGAACGCAGCCTCCATCGCCTACCAGGCGACTGGCGTTGCCATCGGCGGTCGCGGCGTTCTCATTCGCGGCGCGCCCGGTGTCGGCAAATCCAGCCTGGCCTTGTCGCTCATCGATCGCGGGGCTGTCCTGATCGGCGACGATTCGATGATGTTGAAGCCCGCCGAGGGCCGCCTCCTGGCGCTGCCCCATCCGAACACCCTCGGAATTCTTGAAGTACGCAATCTCGGTCTGCTGCCGTTTCCTTGCGTCGACACGGCATCGGTGGCGCTGGTCGTCGATCTCGTCGCCAGTGCCGATCGCTATATCGAAGGACCGGAAACCATCGCGATCTGCGGCGTCGAACTGCCCCGGATAGCGCTCTGGCCCGAAGCCGTGACGCTGGCCATCAAGACGGAAATGGCCCTGCGTCACTACGGGCTGTCCCAATAATGGTCCCACCGGGAATTGCGGGTCTGGCCCCCTTCCCTTTCGGTTCCGCTGCGCGCAGATAGGGCGCCATGGGGAATGAAGCGGGAATGGACGACGTCATGTCGCAGGCGGCTCTGCAAGCCGCACCAACGCGCCAGCGCCTGCTGCTGGTGACGGGCATGCTGGGCGCCGGCAAAACGACGGCACTACGTGTGCTGGAAGACCTGGGCTGGGAAATCGTCGATAACTTCCCGATCCGCATGCTGGAAGCGCTGATCGACACGGCGCCCAATGGAACAGATGCCGAGCCGACTCCGCTGGCGATCGGCTTCGACTCTCGCACCCGCGGCTTCGACCCGGAGCGCGTGATCGCACAGGTAAAGGGCCTGACAGAACGGCGCGATATCGAATTGACGACCCTGTTTCTCGACTGCTCAAGCAACGAACTCGAGCGGCGATACAACGAAACCCGGCGGCGCCATGTACTTGCGGGGGATTCCCCAGTGTCCACCGGGATTCGCGCGGAGCGGGAACTCCTCGCCCCGCTACGGCGATGGGCCGACCTGCTCATCGATACCACCGAATATACGTCGAACGACCTGCAGCGCGTGATTCGCGAGCGTTTCGCGGCCAGCGAGCAAGGCGAACTCACCCTCACCGTCTCCAGCTTCGGCTTCTCTCGCGGCATGCCGCCGATCGCCGATCTCGTCTTCGACATGCGGTTTCTCGACAACCCGCATTGGGATACCGACCTGCGTCCCCAGACCGGGCTCGACGCACCTGTCGGTGACTATATCCGCAAGGATCCCGCATACGCAGAAGCATTTACGCGCATACGCGACCTGATTCTCCTGCTGCTTCCTCGCTATCGGGCTCAGGGCAAGGCCTACGTCCACATCGCATTCGGGTGCACCGGCGGCCGGCACCGCTCGGTTTTTGCGGCGGAGCAAATTGCGGCGGCCTTGCGTCAATCGGGATTTTCCCCCACATTGCTGCACCGCAACCTGGGCTCGCGCGCAGCCGATCTTCTGGAAGGAGGTCTGTGGCGTGAAAAATGAAGACACCTCCCGGGTGCACTTGCAGGTATTTCGGAGCGCTCCCCCAGCATGATCGGCATGATCCTGGTTACCCACGGCAATCTCGCCGAGGAGTTCGTACACGCGATGGAGCACGTCGTCGGCGACCAGGCTGACGTCGCGACCGTCTGCATCGGCCCGAACGACGACATGGAGCGCCGCCGATCCGAAATCGCCGACGCCATCGCCAAGGTCGATAGCGGTGAAGGCGTGATTATCCTGACCGACCTGTTCGGCGGAACCCCGTCCAACCTTGCGATCTCGCTGATGCAGGCCGGCAAGGTCGAAGTGATCGCCGGCATCAACCTGCCCATGCTAATTCGTCTCGCCAAGGCGCGAGGCTGCATGCCAGTGCGCGAAGCCGTCGCCGCCGCGCGCGACGCAGGACGCAACTACATCACGATCGCCAGCGAGTACCTGGGACAAGACGCATGATCGACTGCCGCGAATCGGTCCTGATCGTCAACAAGCGTGGCCTCCATGCCCGCGCCAGCGCCAAGTTCGTCAATCACGTCGCGGAATTGCCTGCAACCGTCACCGTCAATGTCACCAAGGACGGCGCCAGCGCCGCTGGCGGATCGATTCTCGGGCTCATGATGCTCGGCGCCGCGAAGGGCGACACGATCGAGATCAGTTGCTCCGGTGATGGCGCCGAATCCGCCCTTGCCGTGCTCGCCGGGCTGGTGCGCGACGGTTTCGGCGAAGAGTGAAACGGATAGGTTGAGATCGTGTCTTCGAACGACTGGTCGGGCGAAAGTTCGCGCCGCACCATAACCGGCTTCTCCAATCCTCTCGTCAAGTTCCTCCGGTCGTTGCGTGACAAGAAGCACCGCAAGCGCGAGCGCCGTTTCCTGGCCGAGGGCCTTCGCCTGCTTACCGACGCGCGCGAATGCGGAATCCTGCCCGATATGCTGGTCATGGCGATCGGCCGCGAGTCGCATCCGCTGCTCGATGCCCTTGAAAGCGCGGTGATCGCGGCGGGGGGAGAGATCGTCGAGATGGATGTGGAAATCCTCGCGAAAGTCACGGGAAAGGACAACCCGCAGGCTGTCGCTGGTGTTTTTGCCGAATTCGACACAAGCCTTGCTGGCATCGACCGTGCGTCCTCGCCCATCTGGCTTGTCGCGCAAGCGTTGCGCGATCCCGGTAATCTGGGAACCATGCTTCGCACCGGAGATGCCGTGGGCGCCGGAGGCCTCATCCTCATCGACGACTGCGCCGACCCGTTCTCCGTCGAGGCTGTGCGCGCCAGCATGGGTGCGATCTTCACCCAGAAACTAGCGATCGCGCGCTGGGATGAGTTCTCTTCCTGGCTTCGTGACGGGGAAGGCCAACTCGTCGCGGCCTCATTGCGCGATCCGACCAACTACAGAGAAGCGCCTTATTCGGCGCCGTGCTTCCTGATGGTCGGCAACGAATCCCAGGGTCTGCCAGCGGCGTACGAAGAAGCTTGCGACCTGCGAGTCACGATCCCGATGCTGGGAAGGGCTGACAGCCTCAATGCCGCCGTCGCCGGCGCCGTCCTCGCCTACGAGGCGCTAGCTCACCTGCGTAGAAACTGAAGCCGGACATTCATCCGATCCTCATACGCGCCATGCCAAAGGTATGGCGCCATGCGACGACTCGGTTTCCTCTTCATCACTCTGGCACTTCTCGCCGGATGCTCCGAAAGCGGGGAACGCTCGCACCTCGCACAGAGCGCCTGGCGCTTCGATCGCATCGATGGAGAGCGCCCGGTCTCACAAGCCTCGGGCATCACCTTCGATAATGGCAGGATCGGCATAGAGGTCGGTTGCAGCAGCCTGGGCGGTCCGTGGCGCATAGATGCCGACCGACTTGTCGCCGGTCCGCTCGCCCAGAGCGAGACGGATTGCGCCGCGCCGTCATGGCATCAGGGAAATGCCGTTAGCGCACTTCTGGTGGCCACCCCACGCATGACGGTGGACGGTAATCGCATGATCCTGCAGTCGAGCGGCCACACGGCGGAATTGGTCCGCACGGACGACCGCGACTGAAAGTTTAATCCGCAACTTCCACTGCTGCATCGCCCGCGTCGGCAACGTCCGCAAAACGTGGCGCCGCCTCAACCAGCGGCACTTCATCGGAAATCTCCCGCTTCCCGATCTTGATATGCTTCTCGCTCAATCGGCGAGCACGGCTCATGACGTTGCCTTCATAGGTGCGGGCGAAGTCGTTGAAGCTGTTCACGGCCCGACCCAAGTGCATCCCCACTTTCCCGAGATCGTCCTGCGTCTTTGCCAGGCTGTCGTAGAGATCGCTGCCCAGCTTTCCGATTTCCCTCGCTTCCCTGGCGAGGCCTTCCTGCTGCCAGACTTGCGCGATGGTGCGCGCTATTGCGACGAGATTGGTCGGACTGGCCAACAGGACACGGCGGTCGAAGGCATAGTCCCACAGGCCCGAATCGTGGTCGAGAGCGGCAGCGATGAAGTGCTCTCCGGGCACGAACATGATGACATAGTCCGGCGCATTCTCGAACTGGCTCTGATAGCTCTTGTTGCCCAGCGTCTGGATGTGATTGCGCATCGACGCGGCATGTTGGTCGAGGAACGCTGCGCGCAGCGTCTCATCCTCTGCCTCGAACGCGTCTTGGTAAGCATTGAGCGAAACCTTGGCGTCGATCACCAACTGCTTGTTGCCGGGAATGCGAACGATCGCATCGGGCCGCAAACGACCTTCTTCGGTATTGATCGAATGTTCGGTCTCGAAGTCGGTGTGCTCGGTCAGTCCGCATTGTTCGAGGACGTTCTTGAGCTGCTGCTCGCCCCAGCGGCCACGCGCCTTGGGCGCGTTGCGCAGGGAATTGCCAAGACGCACAGCTTCGGCCCGCACCTGCTCCTGCCCGATCCGCAAGGCCTCGATCTGCCCGCCCAGTTGGCCGAACGCGTCCATCCGCTTCGCCTCGAGCGCAGCAACCTGCTCCTCATAGCTCTTGAGCCTCTGCCCTACCGGGGCAAGCAGCGTGGCGATACGCTCGGCACTGGCCTTTTCACTTTCCTCGAACCGCGCCCCGGCTCGGCGGAGAAAGGCTTCCTGCGCGCCCTCCAGGACCTTGGCTCCGGCATTCTCGAATTCCTTGCGCAACGCTTCCTGCGCTTCGATCAGGAGCCGCTTCTGTTCGTCGAAGTTAGCGGATTTTTCACGCAGCGTCGCCAATTCCGAAGCCAGTTCGCGCTGTTCGCGCCGCAAGCCATCGACTTGCAACGCGTGGTCGATCCGGTTCTTTTCCAGCAAGGCAGTCAGTTCGCCGCGCGTCCGCTCGAGAACGGTTGCGGCTTCGTGCCGCAGGCGATCCGTCCCTACCGCATGATCGCTTCGCGCGCTTTCCAACGCCAACGCTAAATCGTCGGCGCGACTAGCGCGCTCGCGCGCAGCTTCGAGATCTGCGAAGGCCCGAAGATACTTCGCGTCCCCATCGCGCGCTTCACGCTCCCGCGTTTCTGCCTGCGTGCGCCAATGTGACACGGGACGGGAGCCGAAAAACCAACCCGCCGAGAGGCCGATGACGAGCGCGAGAATCGTGGCGACAGCAATTTCCATCGCCACAGATTATCGGAACATTTCAGGAACGCAAATACCTTACTCGACTTTTCCACGCCAAGGCGCGCAAAATCGCGAGTCTCAGGCTGCCCTGCGCAGCTTTTCCAGCTTCTTGAGCGCCATCTGGCGCTTGAGGCGCGACAGGTGGTCGATGAACAGGATGCCTTCCAGATGATCCATCTCATGCTGGAGGCAGATCGCCATCAGGCCTTCCATGTCCTCCTCATGCACCTTGCCATCGAGATCCTGCCAGCGGGCACGGATGCGGGAGGGCCGTTCGACGTCGGCGAATATCTCGGGCACCGAGAGGCAGCCCTCCTGGTAGACGATATGGTCTTCCGAAGGGTCGAGAATCTCGGGATTGATGAAGATCCGCGGCTCCCGCTTGGTGGGCTGGTGCGTGTGGTGATGATCACCGTGCGAGTGGCAAACCTCGGGCTCGGCATCCTCGTCCTCGGGCTGCAGGTCGATCACGAGGACGCGCTGGGGAACCCCGACCTGAATCGCGGCGAGACCGATGCCGGGAGCATCGTACATCGTCTCGAACATGTCTTCGACGAGCGCGCGCAATTCGTCGTCAAACGCTTCGACGGGAGCGGAGACCTGCTTCAGGCGCGGGTCAGGAACTTCAAGGATTTCGCGGATAGCCATTTCCGCCAGATAATCGCGATATGCGATTTTCGCAAGAACGTGCCGCCGATCACGCTGATCGATCCGCCAACTGTATCAGGAGACCGGCCGACGCGCTCGTATGGCTTGCGCCAGAGTCCCCTCATCTAGGTAATCGAGTTCGCCGCCCACCGGCAGGCCATGAGCGAGTTGGGTTACCCGGATGGGCAGGCTCTCAAGCCGTTCGGCTATGTAGTGGGCCGTCGTCTGGCCCTCCAGGGTCGCGTTCATGGCGAGGACCACCTCGTCGATGCCCCCATCGCCAATGCGGCGCAGGAGAGTGTCGATCGCAAGGTCCTCTGGCCGCACGCCGTCCAGCGCGGAAAGCCGACCGCCAAGGACATGATACTTGCCGGTGAACAGGCGCGCGCGGTCCAGCGCCCAGAGGTCCGCCACTTCCTCTACAACGCAGAGCGAACGGGCATCGCGGCGCGGATCGGCGCATATGCCGCAGGGATTCGTGGTGTCGACGTTGCCGCAGACGCCGCATTCGACAAGCGCCGCACGCACGGACTCGAGAGCGTCGACCAACTGAACGAGCGCGGTTTCCCGCCGCTTGATGAGCCAGAGCACTGCCCGACGCGCCGAGCGCGGGCCGAGGCCGGGCAGGCGCGACAGGGCGGCGGTCAGCGTCTCGATCTCTTGCGATGCCATGGATCGGGAGATAGGGCCTGCGCCTGCCCTTAGGAAGCCCGCCCGCACCGCCATCAAGGAGTTCCCCACATCATGCGCATCATCTTCATGGGAACGCCCGATTTTGCCGTGCCCGCGCTCGTCGCGCTGATCGAGGCCGGGCACGAAGTCATCGCCGTCTACACCCAGCCACCGCGCCCCGGCGGACGGCGTGGCAAGGAACTGACCCCCTCGCCCGTCCACCGCGAAGCCGAGGTTCGGGGGATCGGGGTGCGCCATCCCGTGTCGCTAAAAAGCCCCGAGGCCCAGACCGAGTTCGCGGCGCTGGACGCCGACATCGCCGTTGTTGCGGCGTATGGGTTGATCCTGCCGCAGGCAGTGCTCGACGCGCCGCGGCTCGGTTGCCTTAACATCCACGCCTCGATCCTGCCGCGCTGGAGGGGAGCGGCGCCGATCCAGCGGGCGATACTGGCGGGCGATCCGACCACTGGCGTTACAATCATGCAGATGGAAGCCGGGCTCGACACCGGGGCCATGCTGGCGACGCTCCGGACCACTATCGATCGCAAGAGTGCCGGCGAACTGACGGCCGAGCTTGCAGACCGGGGAGCCCAACTGCTGGTCGGGACCCTGCGCGACCTTGCCGTGCATCGCCCCGTGCGCCAGCCGGAGGAGGGGGTGACTTACGCCCACAAGATCGACAAGGCCGAGGCCCGGATCGATTTTTCGCGGGAGGCCGAAGCGGTCGAACGCCAGGTCCGCGCCTTCATGCCGGTGCCCGGCGCCTTCTTCGAACTCGACGGCGAGCGGTACAAGGTGCTCGCCGCCGAGATTTCCGAAGGCAGCGGCGAGCCCGGGGTGACGCTCGACGACGGCCTGACGATCGCCTGCGGCAGCGGTGCGCTGCGGGTCACGCGCATCCAGCGGGCCGGAAAGCCGGCCATGGATGTCGCCGACCTGCTTCGCGGCCGACCGGTTCCGGCGGGGACCCGGCTCGGCTGAGGTTCAGGCCTTTTCCGGCATCCGGCGGACCGGCGGCTGCTCGTCGGCCCAGCGTCCGTGGCCTTCGCGCAGGGTTCCGGCGAGCTTCTCCCAGGCCGCGACGGGCTTGTCCTTGACCCGGATGTTGAAGCTGTCCGTCGTGCGGAACTCCAGGACTTCGGCGCCTTCCAGCCCTGCGGTATAGGCATAGGGCACTTCGCTGCCGACGAAGAAGCCATCGCCCGCCGACAGGGTTTCGGTGCCCATGCAGATCGAGCCGGCGACGATGTAGTACAGGCAATCGCAGTCGTGGGTGTGCAGCGGCAGAGGGAAGCCGCTCTTCACCCAGAGGCGCGCCAGGCTCATCCCCTCGCGGCGGTAGGGGACATCGGCATATTCGCCGCGCACCGCCATCGCCTCGGCCAGTTGGGCCTGCGCGGCGAGGAGGTTCGGCGTCTCGCCCTCGTAGGCCATGCAGGCGCATTCATCGAGCGTTGGGGCATCGGCGCCGCGGAAGATCTCGAAGCGGGGGCGCTGTGTCTCGGCCATTTTCGGCTCCTTTCCCGGTCAGGCGCGGATGGTGCCACCGTGCGCCCTTCCCGCCAAGCCCATTGCGCGAGGGCGCCAGTCCTGTATCGGCGGGGCGAAATGACCCGTTTCGCGCTCACTCTCGAATTCGACGGCGGCCCGTTCATGGGCCTGCAACGCCAGTCGCACGGCCCTTCGGTGCAGCAGGCGGTGGAGGAGGCGGCCTTCGCGGTGACCGGCGAGAACGTGGTCATGCACGCCGCCGGACGGACCGACGCGGGCGTCCATGCGCTTGGCATGAGGGCCCATGTCGAGATCGCCAGGCCCATCGCGCCGTTCCGGCTGATGGAGGCGCTGAACGCCCTGCTGCGCCCTGCCCCGATCGCCGTGCTCGACTGCGTGGAGGTAGCGGACGACTGGCACGCGCGCTTTTCGTGCACGGGCCGCGCCTACGTCTACCGCATCGCCAACCGGCGGGCGCCGCTGACGCTGGAGCGCGGCAAGGCGTGGCAGGTGGCCAAGCCGCTCGACGCCGAGGCCATGCACCGGGCGGCGCAGGCGCTGGTGGGGCGGCACGACTTCACCACGTTCCGCTCGGCGCACTGCCAGTCCGCCTCGCCGCTCAAGTCGCTCGACCGGCTGGCGGTGCGGCGCGAAGGCGAGATGGTGCTGGTGGAAGCGGCGGCGCGGAGCTTCCTGCACCACCAGGTCCGCTCGATGGTGGGCTGCCTCGCCCTCGTCGGCATGGGCCGGTGGCGGGAGGAGCAGGTGGCCGAAGCGCTGGAGGCAAAGGACCGGCAGGCGCTTGGCCTCAACGCGCCGCCGGACGGATTATATTTCGTTCACGCCGCCTACCCCGGCGAATGACGCCGACGAGGGCGCGCAAGTTGATGTAGTACATGCTCGCGGCCACTTTCCATGTGGGCGAGAGGATGCGCGGGATCGACGGTGTGAAAGAACCGGCGCGAAAGTAGCAGCGTCCGGCGATGTAGGAAAATCGCGCCGGACCTTGTTGCGATTACCGGTCAATACGATTTCGGACAACTTGGTGCAGGTCGGGCACACCCGCGCGACATCTGGCGCGCAGAGGGGGAGCATCCCAACGACGATGGATGCCGCCATATGTCCCGCCTGCTCTTCGCCCTTCCCGCCCTCGCCGCGACCTTGGCCGCGCTTTCCGGCGTCGCCGCCATGCCCGCCAGGCCAGCCGCGGCGATCATCGGCGAGAAGGAGCCGGTGAACCTTGGCCGCATGGTGGTGACCGCGACGCCGCTCTGACGCGGCGGCGAGCGCGGGGGGAGTGGTAATGCGAGACGCGGCGCTATAGGTGGGCCGGGAAAGTCCCGGCAATTTCAGGTATCAGCATGGCCCGCAAGCATTCCAGACATGGTCCCTACGAAGACCTGCACGACGAGGAAGAGGCCGCCGCGCCGCCCCCGCCGTGCTGGCTGTGCGGACGGGCGACCGGCAAGACCATCGTCTGGCACCATCCCGTGCCCAAGAGCCGGGGCGGGCGCGACGTGGTGCCGATGCACTCGATCTGCCAGCAGACGCTGATCGCCAACTTCACCAATTCCGAACTGCAACGCCACGGCATGGACGTGGAGGGGCTGCTGGCCGACCCCAACGTGCGCAAGTTCGTCGACTGGGTGGCGAACAAGGACCCGGACTTCACCGCGACGATCACCAAGAAGAAGCGCTGAACCCCGCCCGGACGAGCGCCTCGCCGCGACCGGTGCCCCGGTTCGGCCCCGCTTCAGTCCTCGCATTCCAGCAGCTTGCGCAGGAAGCCCTGCCGCACGGAGACGGGCGCGGCGCTGCCCATGACGGCGGCGCCGGTGCTCGCCAGCCGGGCGAAGCGGCCGTCCTCCAGGCGCCCCGCCGCCACTTCGCGCGCGACGACGTGCTGCAGCGTGGGCGGGTCGATGGCCTCGCTGCCGGCCATCGCTTCCTCGATCGCGAAGCCGCGCATGTCCGAGCGGATCGCGGTCTTCAGCGCGGCGGCATCCCGGCTCTCGGCCTCGAGCGTGCGGACGGCCTGCGCCATCACCGCCGCGAACACGCCGAGCAGCGCCACGCGGTCGCTCTCGCCGCGAACCTCGCCCAGCAGTGCGGCGATGCGGTGCCGTGTCCCGATGGGGTCGATCCCCTTCGCGCGGCTCAACTCGTCGAGCAGCGCGGCAACCTTCCTGTCCATTCCAGTGTCCCTTGCGTGACCGCCCGCGCGGTTCCGCCTCTATCCGAACGCCTCGAACGAAAACGGGCGCGCTTCCGCCGGAAGCGCGCCCGTTTTCCGGTCGCGGCCGTCAGGCCTTGCCGACGACGCTTTCCGGCAGGTCCTTGCCGAAGACGCGCTGGTAGTATTCGGCCACCAGCATCCGCTCCGTCTCGTCGCACTTGTTGAGGAACGAGAGGCGGAAGGCGAAGCCGACGTCGCCCTTGAAGATCGCGGTGTTCTGCGCCCAGGTGATGACCGTGCGCGGGCTCATCACGGTCGAGATGTCGCCGTTCATGAAGCCCTGGCGCGAGAAATCGGCGACCTTGACCATGTTGGCGATCGTGCCCGCGTCGATGTCGGGCACCTTGGCGGCGACAATCGCGGTTTCGGTACTGGCGGGCAGGTAGTTGAGCGCGACCACCAGGTTCCAGCGGTCCATCTGGCCCTGGTTGATCTGCTGCGTGCCGTGGTAGAGGCCCGAGGTGTCGCCAAGGCCGACCGTGTTGGCGGTGGCGAACAGGCGGAAGTGCTTGTCCGGGCGGATCACGCGGTTCTGGTCGAGCAGGGTCAGCTTGCCCTCGGTCTCGAGGATGCGCTGGATCACGAACATCACGTCCGGGCGGCCCGCGTCGTATTCGTCGAACACCAGCGCCACCGGGTGCTGGAGCGCCCAGGGCAGCAGGCCCTCGCGGAACTCGGTCACCTGCATCCCGCCGCGCAGGACGATCGCGTCGCGGCCGATCAGGTCGATGCGGCTGATGTGCGCGTCGAGGTTGATGCGGATGCACGGCCACCTGAGGCGCGCGGCCACCTGCTCGATGTGCGTCGACTTGCCGGTGCCGTGGTAGCCCTGCACCATCACGCGGCGGTTGTAGGCGAAGCCCGCGAGGATCGCGAGCGTGGTGTCCGGGTCGAACACGTAGGTCTCGTCGAGGTCGGGCACGCGCTCGTCCGCCACCGAGAAGGCGGGGACCTTCCAGTCGATGTCGATCCCGAAAGTCTCGCGCACGTCGACTTCGGTATCGGGAGCGGCCAGCACGGTGGCGTCGCGGTTCTCGGCGGTGATGTTCTTGGAGTCTGTCATTGCAAGGCAATCGCCTAAAGGACGGGGCGCTGCATCGCAATAAGGTTTGCTTGCACGAGGGTGCTCAACTCGCGCATTTGGGAGGGAGGCTGAACAGGTCGACGAAACGCTGCGCCAGTCCGGCGTCACCCTCGACCGCGAGCCCGGTCCCGGCGATCGGCCACTTGCCGTAGAACGTCGCGAGATAGGGGAAGCCGCCCTCGGCCCTGAATACGAGGTCGGGCGCGGGATCGCCATCGCCGGCGGGATGAATCGCCAGCTCGCCCTCGCCGAGCCGGGCGAGGAAGCGCGCGGAGCCGACCTCCAGCCGTGCCGTCAGCGCGAGATCGCCGATCCGCTCGGGCACGATCATCGTGCGCATCGAGAGCATCAGCGAGACCGGCGTGATCGGCAAGGTGGGATCGTGCAGCGTCGATCGCACCGCCCAGCGGCCCAGTTCCTGCATCACCGGCTCCAGCGCCAGTCCCCACTCGGTCAGCGCATAGACCTGCACCGACGCGGGCGGCGGCAGCATCTCGCGCCGGACGATGCCGGTGCCCTCCAGCGTCTCCAGCCGCTCGGTCAGCGTCTTGGCGCTGAGACCCGGCAGTTCGGCGCGAATCTCTCCGAAACGGCGCGGGCCCAGCATCATCTCGCGTATGATGGGCAGCGACCAGCGCTCGCCGATCAGTTCCATCGCGAAGGCGGCCCCGCAGGCATCGCCATACCAGCGGCCATGGGTGCGGGCCTTGTCGTCGCCAGGGCCTCCGGTCGTCGTGGATCTGGTGCGACTCGTTTCTTTTTGTAACTTCATGGTTGCTTTTAGTTACCACCGTGGGCACCGTCAGGCAAGAGGCGATTCGGGAAGCAACCCTCGCCGAACTGGAGAGACCGACATGACCCGCATGATCTTCGTGAACCTCCCCGTCACCGACCTCGACCGCGCCAAGGCGTTCTACACCGGCATCGGCTTCGTCAACGAACCGCGCTTCACCGACGAGACCGCCGCCTGCATGGTGTGGTCGGAATCGATCTACGTGATGGTGCTCACCCACGAGAAGTGGAAGGGCTTCACCGACCGCCCGATCCCCGACTCCGGCTCGAGCGAGGTCATGCTCTGCCTCTCGTGCGACAGCCGCGAGGACGTCGACGCGCTCAACGCGCTGGCCGGCCGGCACGGCGGCACCGCCGACATCAGTCCGCCATCGGACTATGGCTTCATGATGAGCCGCAGCTTCACCGACCCGGACGGCCACTTCTGGGAAGCCATGTGGATGGACCCGGCCGCGGCCTCGGGGGAAGTTCCGATGGAACCGGCCGCCTGACGCGCAGATAACGACACGCTGGAGAGAGA
>NZ_DATKFP010000364.1:0-7631 GCF_035511395.1 Sphingobium sp. | reverse complement strand
TCGTTGCCCGAACGCGCCTGCGCCTGGAGATATTCCGCGATCAGGCCCTGCAGTTGCAGTTTCACGAAACGGTCACGCTCGCGGTTCCCGTCCACCAGGCTCTGCGTGACCCATGCACCCCAGCATACGAGTCCCACAAGCGCACCGACGGCGAGGATGTCGCGCAGCCCTAAAGTTCGTCCGCCCTGCCTTCCCGGCGGCCTGCCTGCCGGCACCGAGACGTCCGGAAAAGTTGGGCTTGCCGGCGTTTCCCTGTCAATCATCACTAGGGCTCCCGACGAGGAAGTGCATCAGGGCATCTCTGCGAAAAACACCGCATGCGCAGAATGCCGCAGCCAAGGCCCATATGACGATCATATCGAACTGATGGCGGCGGCCGCCGGCGGCCGCGATATACCGCGCCGAGAGATTGGCGAGATGGTGCATGGTCCCCTCGATCGAAAAGCCGCCGAGCGTGACTACGGCGAGAGTCAGGACGCCAAGCGATACCAGCAGATTGACCACCAGCCAGCCTGCGAGGCGCAGGCCGGCCGCGAGGCTTTCCTGAAGAATCATCTTCGCAGTTCCTCTGTGGGTAACTTTCATGCTCATGACGCTGTATCCAGAATGACGCCGTCACGGCCGCCGCGGCCGGGAAATGCGACGCATTCTATCGCGCTGGCAACGCGGTAGCCTCGGTCCACCAGCGCCTCGATTCTCGCAAAGACTTCCGGACTCGAGGAATAGAGCGTACCGGAATAGGCATCGAGTACGAGCCGGCAGACCGTCTCGGTTTCCGGCCCCCGGATCAGGAGGTCTGAATACTCGATGCCGTTGCGCTTGAGCGAGCGAAGCAGAGCCTCGGTGTACCCGTTCATTTCAAACCGGTCGGACTTGCGGAAATCCGAGATGGTCTCGGCCTTCTGCTGCAGGATCACGAACCAGTCGGAATTTTCCAGCGCGGCTCGCGAACCTTCCGACTTGTAGTAGTCGTTGATCGACTGCGTTGCGGTAATTAGCGAGGCGCCATACTTGCGGCAGGTGCGCGAATACGTCTCGACAAAGTCGGCCATCGCCCCGCCCCGCAGCATCTGCCACGCCTCATCGATAAACAGCGCCTTGGGGATCATGCGATTCATGCGCCGCATCGTCTGCGACGCAACGAACATGATCGAAGTCAGCACCACGCTGCGCAGCTCTTCGCGCGATGCAAGGTCCGACATCTCGAAAACCGTCAGGTCGGCGGAAAGATCGAGATTGCTCTCGCCAAGGAAGAAGCGCCCGTATGTTCCTTGCGAAGAGAATGAGAGGAGCGCCATCGCGAGGTCGGCGGCGGCGGCATGATTTTCGGCTTCCAGGGCCGCGATAACCAGGTCTACCGTTCCGCCGCGCTGATGCTCGTTCCACACCGTGTTGACGGCACGGTCAATGAGCCCGCGCTCGGTATCGTTTAGACGGGTCTCATAGCGCGCCATTTGCGAAAGGATGGCTTTCAGCATCGCAAGGCAATCGACGAGATAATCTTCGTCGCCGTCTGCGAGCTGCGGATCGATCATACGGAACGGATTGATCGAGATGCCCGAGGACAGTCTGAACTCGGTGAAGGTTCCGCCGAGTACTTTTGCCATGTGCTCGAACGAGCGTCCGTCATCAATGACGATGACTTTCGAGCCGACCCCGGCCAGGCTGGCGGTCAGATCCTGTAGGAAAACCGACTTCCCCGACCCCGATTTCCCGGCGATCGCGACATTGTGATTGCCCGCCCGGTTCTGAAAAGGTGACCAGAACTGCGGCTGTCCGCGTCGTCCCACCAAGAGGACGTGCGGAATGTCGCCGCCGACGTACTCGCCTTGCACGGGCGAGATCGCGGCGACGTTCGACGACAGCAGTGTGCGAAACCGTCTCATGCGATCGAGGTCTGAGGCCAGCCCATCGGCGATCATCAGGGGAAAGTGCGCCAGGAAGGCAGGAAGCTGAATGTGGGTCTCGTCGATCAGGTCCCAGCCGGCCGCCTTGTAGATACCTTTGATTGACCGTTCGGCCGTCTCGGCAGCCCCCCGCGGCGCGATCAGACTGATCGCATAGTAGCAGCGAATGAGCTTCTCGCCGGCTTTCACTCGCTCCTGGACGCTGCGCCACTCTGCCGCTTGGTCCCTTAGCTTGGGAATCAGCCGGACTCCCTGCCCTTCTGACAGTGACTGGGTCCGGGCGAACTTGTACCCTGCCCTCGATTCGGAAGTCTCGATACCCGGTATCATCCCGCAGACCGATTGTAGCGTCGGGCACGGAAGGCACAGCTTGGGATTGAACACGTCGCCGATGATCTTCTGCGTGTCCCAAGGAGCCCAACGGTCGGGAAAGTTGCGGATGGACATGGTCCGCACGTCGAACCGCTCGGGTATGTAATCCTCGTATTCAGGCGCACCGTCCACCAAGCTACCGGTCGGTCGCAGCGACTGCGCGTGAAGAAGCAGCCGGTCCTTCTCGACATGGGTAACAAGGTCCCGCCGTACGCATTGCTCGTTGATCGGATCGAACCGGTTGTAGCCGGGAGCATCGTCGCCAGCGCCTGTCGAAGGGCACAGGACTTCGTCGAAGAAGCGGATCAGATCGACCGGGCCGAGGTTCCGAACCGGAATGTTTATCGAGTCGAGCGCCGCTATGAGGGCGTCGCGGATGGTGAGCAGATCGTCGATGCTGATCCTCGAACCATCGGGCGCGCCGATCGAGAGAATTACCCTGAAATTGCGGACGAGAAAGTGACCGTCGCTAGCGAGCGACTGCCACGCCCCGCAGCGCAGTTTGTCCGCCCGGTGCCGCGCCAGCGTCGAGAAGACGCCGCCAGCCTCTACCCTTGGCAGCATCCACTCGGCCAGCTTCTCCGAGACACGCGGCGAGGCGTAATTGACAATGCTGAAGGCACAGCCCGGCACCAGAATGTCGGAAAAGATGCCCCCGATGATGTCGGCCGTACGTTCGTCGCCGCCAATCAGCGGGGCTAGCTCGAGAATGAAACCCTTCGAGCGGACCTGGTAGAACACCTTGGTCGTCTGGTCGAACGAGCGGTAGCCGAGGTAGTGCGACAACATAGGGACAGATGCGGGGCGCACAGTCTTCTCCGGCTTGCGGCTGTCGCCAAGAATCATCTCATAGAGGCCGTCCAAAAAGCTCACTGATCTTCCTCCGACGGCGGGAAGGACTGCGCTTGTCGACGCATGTTGCTCCTCAGGCCTGCATCCACCTCCGACCTGATCCGTGTGATCGGGCCCGCGGCCGCAGGCGCACTCGGATCGCGGCCATCAGGAGAGCCTGACGCCGTTGCCGGGACAGAAACAGTTTCGGTTTCGGGGACAATCAGCGGAGCGTTCTGCGCCGCTGCGAGAAGCCCGGTCACGTTGCCGCGGCCGGGCGGCCGCCATGCCATTTCCATGCTGCTCGCCGGTCTTCCCGGCAGTCCGACCTGCACCGTCACGGTTCGGCGCTCGTGCGCGGCGCCGGCGATGTCGGTATAGGTGGGGAAGACCACATTGAGCCGGTACGCCGGGGCCATGGCCTGCGCTTCGTCCCCACCTGCGCCGCCGTCTGCGACTGCTCTTCCGCCTGGCTCGCCATCATCTACGCTGAAGCGCCCGGCAGGCGCCGCGCGCTCGCGTTCCTCACTATCTACGATTTCGGCAAGGGCCCGGTCGTCGATAGCAACCGACGGCGCGCAGATACCGTCAGGTGCCTCGCACCGAAACGAGCCACTGACATTCGTACCCAGTGAGGTACAGGCCGGCGTGATCAGGACTGCGCCCAGAAGAAGCGGCTTGTGCAGGAGCCAGCCCATCAGCGTGTTTCCTTTAGCCATGTTTCGAGAAAGGCGCGGGGACGATAGCCATGGACGACAGCACCGTCGCTGCGCACGATCACGGGCGTGCCGGTGAAGCCGTTCTCCCTCGCGAACGCCTCGTTGGCGTCGAGGCCTCTGGTGTCACATTCGCCTGCAGCAACAATCGATTCCTGATTATACGCTTTGGCCACCGCTTCCGCACGGTCACTGGCGCAGATCACGGCATCGGAAATCGGGCGTGTTCCAAGCACCGAGATCGGGCGCTCGATCACGGAAACCTTCATCTCCGCGAGCGTACGATGCAGCTGTCTACAATACCCGCAGCGGAAATCGCTGAAGACTGTGACCGTCTGCGGGCCAGCCCCCCACCGGATTGCGCCCTTTTCTGGAAGGCCGGCGAGCGCCACCGTCTGCCGGGGAGAGGCGCGCGGCACGTGCGGCTTCGTTGTAGCCGAAACCTGCCTCCCATCCGCCGACCGGCTCTCGTCCCCTGCGCCCAGCCCGGCCGCGCCCCCGACGAGGATTTCCGGGCTGAGTTCGAGCAATCGCGCGGCCGTCAGATCCTGGCGCGTGTCCATATCGTAGACACGGCCGATCACGAGGAAGCGGCCTGCCTTGTCGGTATAGAAAAGGCTTTCGCCCGCCTGCACTTCGCACAGACCGTCGATCTTGCCGCAGTCGATCGCAGTGACCGGGGTGCGGGGCAGGCGTGCCGCGAGTACGATCCCCAGCCGGGCATCGTCCGCACTAGCGGCCCAGGTCAGGGTTCCTGCCCCGGCCGCAAGCACGGCAAGGGCGATGCTGACATGGCAAATGGCTCTTCGCGTCATGGGTCACCTCAGTTCCGGATGAAGGTCCCGTCGAGGAACACCAGCTCGACGTCGGCGCCGGTCGGCATTTCAATGACCGGCTGATACTGCTCGGCACGCTCGATCAGGTAGTCGGAGACGGTGTCGCCGGCACTGGCAATGCCCTCTCCAAGACCGCCTTTGACGATCTCGCCCGGGGACAGCGCCTCGCGCTTGCCGTCGACACTGACCGTCGTGCCCGAGAAGACTGAGTTGGCATTGGCGCTGAAACCTCTTCCGAAGCCGCCCGCTACACCGGCAAGAAATGCCTGCCCGATCAGTCCGCCCTCGCGGCTGACGACACGGCCGCGCAGGCCGACTTTGCCGCCGAACGAGATAAAGCCTTTCACTTCGGAGACCGCGTACCGGCCACCAGGCTGCGGGCAAGTCATGCGCTGGAGTTTGACGTAGACCTTCTCTGAGGAAAGGTCGCCGTAAGCAGCGCCATTGACCATGCATCCCTGAATCCTGGTCCGAAGCAGCTTGCCATCCGAGAACACTGATCTGGCCGGCCCCGTCACGCGCAGCAGGACCGGAAGCGGATCGCTCTGGCTCCTTACATTGGTCGCGGCATCGACGCCGACGACGACCTTGGCCTGAGCAATCGAGTTGGGCGGCAGGTAGTTCGGACTGTCGTTATAGAGCGCTTGGCCGCCAGCGGCGCCAACCTGTCTGCCGGAGGCGCCGATTTGCCTGCCGTCTCCGACTGGCGTGGCCTGCCCCGCCGGTGCGAACGAGACGAGCTTCACCTCGTTCGGCCGCGAGCCTGTATCCATGGACACCCCCAGCGCCCTGGCAGCGGCCGCGGCGCCGGCTGCAGGGGCCCCGCTAGCCTCGCCGCGTCCCGGGCCGACCTGCTGGCGCAGCTGCCGGTTCTCGCTCTCGTAGGCCTCGAGAACTCGCGCAGCATCCGCCTTCACTTGCGCATTTTCCTGGCGAAGTGTCTGAAGCTCCTCCTGCACCTGGTCCACTTTCGAGACCGTGCCCTGCATGCCCTTGAGCTGGTTGCCCTGCTCGGTCTGCTGGCGCTCGTACATCGCCATCCATTCCCGATCGGCGCGCTGACGGTTCATGATGGCGTCAGTCGAAATTTCGACGGTCGTGTCCGCGTCAGCGGAATTCGAGCCTTCCGTATTATCGTCCCCAGTGATGTAGGCCACGCCAGCAAGCCCGATCAGCGATCCGCCGCCGAACAGGAGCAGCTTCTGTCGCTTCGCTGCAGCTGCATTCTCGGCAACGCCCAGAGCGGCATCGAGCCGGTCATTCACTTGCGGTACTTCGCCTTCGACGTTCTTTGGCTTGCGCGTGGGGATATCCATCACAGGTCCCCCGCCGGCACGACAACGTAGGCGCCCGTGGCCCGGCGGGGCTCCAGTCTCGCATTGACGATGCTGACAGCGATTGCGCCGCTCGGGGCGATGAGTTCGTCGCTCACAGCAACCGGCGCTTCGCCGGTGTTCTCGATGCGCAGGATCTTTCCGGCCATGGTCAGGCCGTCATATTCGCTGACAAGCTGGACCTTGAGGCTGCCTACGGTCACGGGCACGCGGGGTTCGTCGCGGATTTCGAACCCCTCGATCGGCCGCTGCTCGAACATCGCCTTTATAAGAGCGACTGCCTGTGCACCGAGGGGGATGTCCCTGCGGTGTGGCGCTCGAACGGCGGCCGGCTCAGCCCTTGCAGAATCGGCATTGGCAACAAAGACCTGTGTCGCATCCGCGCCGCCCACCCGGCAGATGAACTTGTAGACGAAACCCTTCTGCGTCGTGCCGAAGAACGAGATCGAGTTGCGCTGGTATCCGTCAGGCACAGAAATGTAGATGTCGCCGCGGGTCGGCTCATGAACGACCGAGAAGTCTTCCGCGACGACAGCGCTGGCGACTTTCGAAACGGCAGCGAAACGGTCGTCCCTGAGCGATATCCGCGTTAGGTCCTGCTTCGAGGCATCGCACTGGACCGAGCCATTGTCCGCCGCGATGACCGTCTCATCCCCCAGTGCCGGCCCGGCCGCCACGAGGCCCGCAGCCAGCAGAGCAGTTCCGCAGCATCGCTTGGCGAAGCAGTCGAGCGAAGACAGCAGCGAAACACCCGAGGCGATCTCGCATGCGGCGATCATTTCACTCATTGATCTGGTCCTTTCTGGAGAGGACGCCGAAGCCACGCAGCTTCAGGCTCAGGCCCTCGTATTTCCATGCGAAACGGAAGACCCGGTGCTCGCGGCGCACGTCCCGTGAGGCCACGATCGTGTGCAGGACACCGCCGACTTCGCTGGTAAGAGACTCCGGGTCGACGCGTATCCAGTCGATCGTCACGAACTGGGTCACCTGCGACCCCTGCTGCTCTTCGATGATGCCTATGAGCTTCGATTTCAGCCCGCCGCGCGCCTCGGGCGCACTGATCTTGAGGATCGAATCCATCCAGTACTGGAGTGTTTCGGGCGAACGGTTGAGAGCCAACTGTGCCGTGTCCCGCGTCACCGCCTCAAGGTAGTCGCGAGACACGCCGGAAGACGAGATCGACATGGTTCTGGGAACGACCGGCTGAAGAATGACCTCCCGCTCACGGCGCACGGCCATGACTACCAAAGCGAGGCAAGCGATACCTAGCCCAAGGCAGCCGACGGCCAGGAAGTTGCGCTGCCTGAGGGCGCGCTGCGACTGCTGGTGAGCGAAGCCTGCGTCCATGTCAGCCCGCCAGCACCCGGATGTGGGAATGCGGTGCGGACCTGAGCCCGAAAAACCCTCCGGGCAGATGCCAATAAGCGAGATGGAGCATCCAGCACATCGAGCGGCCTGCCCGAAGCTTGCGATAACCGAGCCATGCCCCGATGCTTAACAGGCTGCGGAAAAAGGCGCTTGCCTTGATGTGGCATTGCTGATTCCAGGATCCCGTAGAGGGATGTTGAAGGGATCGGGATGCGCGGCGGTGATGAACGGAGCGAGGGGCTGTTCTCGTACGTGAGTTGCGAGGCT
>NZ_DATKFP010000363.1:0-8143 GCF_035511395.1 Sphingobium sp. | reverse complement strand
GCAAGGCCGTCCGTCAGCGCAGCAATGCCTTGGCTGAGTGCATCGCCCTGCGCTTCTATCGCCTCGGGCAGTGTGCCGGATTGGTCCTGCGCTCCGATCTGGCCGAGGAGAGCGGTAACCGCTGCCTGAAGGTTAGCCGCGGAGAATTCCACGGCGGCGACCAGCGGCGCGACTTCGGGCGACGGGGCTGCGGGGATAGTTGCTGCCGCTGCGGATGGTGACGCGGTCTCGGCGGCGGGCAAGCCGGCGTTGGGAATGGCGCCGCCGCTGCTACCCGTTGCCGCCTCGGCCGTTGGCGTTGGCGCTGGCGCTGGCGCGAACGCTGGAGCGTGTGGTTCTGTGATCGCCGCTTCAGGCGCCGATGGCGATGCGAACGAGCCCAAGGATGTGACAGCCTGCGGCAGCGGCAGGTCGTTGGCGGCCAATGTGACGGTTTCGAAAGGCGCGGCAAATGATGGTGAGGCCAGGATCGCCTGCGCCTCGCTCTCGTCGCGATGGCCATCATTCGGTTGGGCGAAAGTGGGAGTTGCCGACGACGGGGACAGAGACGCGCCGAACGCAAGAGGCGGCGCTGCCAACAATCCCAGGTCCTGCGCGCCGCTATGGGCTGATGTAGAGGCATCGGGTCGAACACCCAGCAGCCCCTTGGAGCGCGCCGTGATCAGCACGTTTCGAGCCTATTGGCGTGAAAAACCGATGTCATGAAGAACCTCCGGCTGTCCGGTGACGGAACGCGCGCCCAGGGCGGACGTTCATCCCTCGCACGGAAGCGGCGGGAGGCATCGCCGCTCCGGGCTGTGCAGTGAAAGACCCTGCCGAGCCGCCCGTTGCAGCGGGCGCTTCGGCAGGGTTCTTCATGGGTCAGCCGAAGAGGCCGTCGCCGTCCGTTTCGGAGACCGACTGGTTCATGCTGTCCAAGATCGAGCCGAAATCGAGCGCCGTGCCGATCGAGGTCGAGTCATGACTTTCATCCCACGAGCCGTCATCGTCGACGCTCTTGTCATAACTTTCGGTGGTCGCGACCAGGCTCAGGCCGCCATCGATGTCCAGCATCGAATCATTGCTGCTGGCGCTATCGCTATCGTTGCCAAAAAGGCCGGAAAGGATGGACATTTCTCATCTCCTTGTTGTGCAGTGACCGTTGCATGTCACGGTGAAGGAACGGGCGGGCGGCGGAAAAATATCCTAAGCCGCAGCTGGTACCGCCAGCCGATACATAGGCTGCTGACTTGATTTTAGTCATGTTCGGATGCGGCAAAATGGAAGCTGGGAAAGTCCCAGCCGTGCTATGATCCGTTTGCGTTCGCAGGCACAGATCTGGTTAACCAATCAGAAGGGCAACTTGAGCGGGATCAATTGCCCATCACGACGAACGGCACCGATACTGCGGTGGAAACAAAAAGAAATGTGGAGACGCTGCATCCGCTCGTGAAGCGATGCGTAACTCAATCATGATTGCTGACGCACTGTTCGCAGCGTCCGACGAGATCGTCCCGGCGCACCCCGTCCGAGAAGCCAGCAGGCTGACCAGGAAGTTGGAGGCTTTCCTGCCACTCAATGAGGAAGAGCGCGCGGCGCTCGACCATATCGCCGAACTCAACGTCCGACATTTTCCCGCCGGCAGTATCCTTGTCGAGCCTGACAGTCCGCTCCGCGAAGTGATGATCATGATGGAGGGATGGGCCGTCCGATCGAAACCGCATGACACGGGCCGCCAGATCGTGGCTCTGCATCTCCCGGGCGACATCTGCGATTTCAATGCGCTGCTTACGCGGCGCGCCGATTGCGGGATCGAGGCGGCCTGCGACGTGCGCGTGGCCTGCATCAATCATCGAATGATGAGCGACATCACCAAGCGCTTCCCGCGCATTGGCCAGGCCTTCTGGTGCGACTCGTTGAGCGCAGGGTCGGTGCAGCGCGAATGGACGGTCAATGTCGCGACGCGCAACGCCCGCGCGCGCATGTCGCATCTGCTTTGCGAACTGCACGCTCGCCTGTTCCTGACTGGCGAGGCCGATGAGAGTGGCTTTGACCTGCCGCTGCGACAGACCGATCTGGGCAATGCCTGCGGCCTGACGCCGGAAACGTCGAGCCGCGTGCTTGCGCGGTTGAAGGCGGACAGGTTGGTCCGGCTAAAGGACCGGCGGGTCGAGATCATGCAGGCGGGCGCTTTGCTGCTCTCGGGCGGCTATAATGCGCAATATCTGCATCTCAACCAGACGAGCGACGGCTTTCGCGCGATGTTCAAGGCCTGAGGGAGCCGACATCCCGCCGGCTCCGCGTCAGTCCGATCAGGGCATCAGCACTGTATCGACGACATGGATGATGCCGTTCGACTGCATGACGTTGGCGATGGTGATCTTCGCCTTGCCGCCCTTGGCATCGGTCAGCCACCAGGCGCCCGCCTTGTCTTTCCAGGCGGTCAGCGTTTCGCCCTGCACCGTCTTGAGCATCGCCTTGCCGCCATTGGCTTTAGCCTTGGCGGCAATGTCCATGGCGGTCATGCGCCCCGCCACGACATGATAGGTGAGGACGGACGAGAGCATCGCCTTGTTCTCGGGCTTGAGCAGCGTGTCGACCGTGCCGGCGGGCAGCTTGGCGAAGGCCGCGTTGGTGGGCGCGAAAACAGTAAAGGAACCGGGACCGGAAAGCGTGTCCACAAGGCCGGCCGCCTTGACTGCCGCGACCAGCGTAGTGTGATCCTTCGACTGCATGGCGTTTTCGACGATCGTCTTGGTTGGATACATGGCCGCGCCGCCGACCATGGGGTTCTTTGCCTGCGATGCGGTCGCACCGGTCAGCAGCAGGGCAGCCGCCGTCGTGGCGACCCAGAGGCGCTTGGTGGTCTTCATTGTCTGGCATCCTTCCTTGCATGCCGCCATCGTCGGGCGGCGCAGGAGATACGTGACGCGGCACGCCACGGATGCACCGGCGTTCAGAGAAGGGTGATCTTGCCCGTCAGGATCGGCGTGGAGGTCGGCGCGTCATGCGGGGCTGAAGCCGGGTCTTCCAGTGTGATCGCCAGCGTTACGCCATCCTGAAGCAGCGAGCGCAGGTCGGGAGCGATCCGCAGCGTTCGCTCCTCGTCATTGAGAAGACCGAGAGAGCGCGGCTTCCCGTCTGCCGGGATGACCCACAGCTCAGGGCTCTTTTGTCCGGTGGACAGCGATGCCGGGCTGATCCGCAAAACGCCCTGCTGGGGATCATAGGCCACAGCGAGCGTGGCTACGCCCTGCGTATTGGCCAATTGGGATATGCCGCTCGCCGGCGAAACGGGCGTTGGTGGCCGCACCACGATGAACAGCGCGAGACCTGCGGCGATAGTGGCCAGAAATAGCGCGCTTCCGCGCCAGAGGCGCAGATGTCGTGCGGCGGCATTATTGGCTGGCAAGCCGATCCGCGCCGCCACCGCATTCCATGTGCGGGCGGGCGCATCGGCTGGTGGGACAGTGTCGAGCAATGGCGAAAGGCGCAGGCTCCACGCCTCGACCGCCGCGCCAAAAGCCGGATCGGAAAGGCACAGGCGAAGGGCAGCCGCTCGCTCTTCGGCGCCCAATACGCCCAACGCCAGTTCGGCAGCGAACAGATCGCGGTCCTCTGGGGTCATTTCTTCAGTCATCGCCAAGGCAGGCTTTCAATTGCACCAGGCCCCGACGGACCCAGCTTTTGAGCGTGCCGACGGGAGTACCGTCATTGTCGGAGAGATGCTGATAGGTCATGCCGTCCATGAATATGCGCCGGATGGTTGCGGACTGGTTGTCACTGAGCCCTTCCATGCAGCCCAGCAGGCGACTTTTCTGTTCAGCATCCTCCAGGCTTGTGTCGGCCGACGGTGCGTCGTCCGCAGTTTCTGGCGCGCAGTCCGCCGGCAGCACCGCATGCCGACCCTCACGCCTGCACCAGTCAAGCGCGGCGTTACGCGCAATAATTGCCATCCAGCTGATCGGGCTGGCGCGGGCCGGGTCGAAAGATGCGGCTCGACGCCAAATCTTGACGTACACATCCTGCAACACATCTTCGGCCGCCTCTCTGTCGCAGCAAATACGTAGGCAAATGCCGAAGAGTTTCGCCGAGGTCATATCATAGATCAGCCGGAGCGCCGATTGGTCCTTCGCACCGGCCGATCGCAAGGCATCTACGAGGGCCGCGCGGGCGGTCGAGGGGCTCTGGCTGTATTGCATCGGCCTCTGTTTCCGCTCCCCTAGCCACAACGGACCTGCAGGATCAGGGCGCGGGCTTCGTCTATAACCCACCAGATCGCATTTTGGCGCATTACTCGCAAATAAAGTCCGGCTCAGCTGAAACTTCCAAGGGCAAGAATCGGCGCCAGCACGATGATGCAGCATCCAACGAATAGCCGGGTCGGCGTGGTCAGGCGTGAAACCGCAAGGCCGGTATAGTCTTCCACGATACGCATGATCGCATTCCTTTCGTAAAGCTCAGAGAAATTCGGTCAGCAGCTTGAGGTTGAGGATGATGATGATCGCCGATACAGCCCAGGCGCCGATCTTTAGCCGCGCGCTGTTGGCAAAACCGCCCATCAGGCCCCGGTCGCTGGTGAACTTGACCAGCGGCACCACGGCAAAGGGCAGTTGCAGGCTGAGGATCACCTGGCTCAGGATCAGCAACCGGGTCGTGCCCTCCGCACCATAGAGGATAGCGACGATCACGGCCGGAATGATCGCCATCAGCCGTGTCGCCAGCCGACGGACCCAGGGGGCAATCTTGAAGTCAACAAACCCCTCCATGACGATCTGGCCGGCCAGCGTGGCGGTGACTGTCGAGTTCTGGCCGGAAGCAAGCAGGGCGACCGCGAACAATGCGCTCGCACCGGCCGCGCCGAGGACTGGGGTCAGCAGGTCATAGGCCTGATGAATGTCGGCCACGTCGGTCCGCCCCGTGGCATGAAAGGCCGACGCCGCCAGGATCAATATGGCCGCGTTGATGAAGAAGGCGAAGCCCAGCGCCACCGTGCTGTCGATGGTTGCGAATTTGACCGCCTCCTTGAGACCCCGCTGCGTGCGCTCATAGCGGCGTGTCTGCACGAGCGAGCTGTGGAGATAGAGATTGTGCGGCATCACGGTCGCACCAAGGATGCCGATGGCGATGTAGAGCATCGCCGGATTGGTGGCGATCTGCGTCGTGGGGACAAAGCCCTTGGCCACGGCCGCCATATCAGGGCGTGAGAGTATGAGTTCGATCGCAAAGCAGCCGGTGATGACGATCAGCAGCGCGACGACGAAGGCTTCCAGCTGCCGGAAGCCGCGCTGGTGGAGCATGAGGATCAGCAGCACGTCGGCTGCCGTCAGACAGATACCCATCACCAGAGGGATGCCGAACAGCAGTTGCAGAGCGATAGCCGTGCCGATCACTTCCGCCAGGTCGCAGGCGGCAATGGCGATCTCGCACAATATCCACAACATGATGCGGACCGGCTTGCTATATTGCTGGCGGCAGGCCTGCGCCAGGTCGAGGCCGGTGACGATGCCGAGCTTGGCGGCAAGCGACTGGAGCAGCATCGCCATCAGGTTGGAAAAGAGGATGACCGACAGCAGCGTGTAGCCAAAGCTCGATCCGCCCGCGATGTCGGTCGCCCAGTTGCCAGGGTCCATATAGCCGACCGCCACCAGATAGCCCGGGCCGGCAAACGCGCCCAGCTTGCGCCAGAACTGTCCGACACCACCGGGCACGCGGACCGATCGATGCGCTTCGGGCAGGCTAGGTTGATGGCCTGTCGGGATCGGCTCGATCACGCTGTCTGCGGCTGGCGGTGGGGACATGGCTCTGGCTCCTGGCTGCGGCGGGGCGTCAGTTGGCGGCGCTGGTCTTGATGTTGCCGTTCAGGCCCGACGGGAAGAAGCCGCCGGCACTCTTGGCCGTCTTGTCGAGGTAGACGATGTTGAGCACCTGTCCGGTCGAGCGGCTGTAGGCTATGCCGTTGCCGTCTGCCGGCACGATGTTCGACTTGTTGTCGACCGTGCTGATGCCCTGGTCGAGGTCGGACGACCCATCGAGGCTGTCGCGCGCGTCGGAGATCTTGTCCGCCGACGTGCGCAGGGATGGCGCGTCGAGGCCCTTGCGATACAGGACCGTGCGGATAAGGCCCGCATGATAGGCCTCGGCCGCGAGAATACCGGCGGCCGCCTCGAGATAGGTCTTGTTGGAGATCAGCGGCGCGGCGCCCTTGTAGGCCGTGACGCCGACATCCTCGAAGACGAAGGCGCCGAGCAGGAAATTCTCGTCATTGGCATAAGGATCGAAGGCCTGGTTCGCGCTGATCAGTCCGGCCGCGCGGGCGGCGGCGGAAAAGGCGCTGGTCGATCCGCCGCTGACATCGATTGCCGGCTGCGCGACGGCCGATGAGCCAAGTTGCTGGCGCAGGAAGCGGACATGGGCGACCTCGTCGCCGGCGATTTCCGCGGCATATTGGGCGACGACCGGGTCGGTGAAGGTGACCTTCCGGCCGCCGGTGACGGCGCCCTGCGTTCCCGTCCCCGTGAGAAGGCTGGCATCCAGCCCGGTGCCAAGTGCGGCATAGGAGTAGAATTGCGCTTCCAGATATTCGAGCTGAAGCGCGAAATTCAGCACGTCCGCGTCGGTCACGGCGGGCGGCGTCGGGGTCGGAGTGGGTGTCGGCGCCGGGTTCATATTCTTGTCATCGTCGTCGCAGGCCGACAGCAGGCTGCCCGCCGATGCGATGACGGCGGCACTGCCCGCCAGCTTGAAGAAGCGGCGGCGTTCCTCGCGCCGTTGCGCGCGTGCCCCCAGCGCGGCCATGATGGCTTCATTATTGTCCATGTCGAATATCCTTTAAAAGGAGGTCGCTCAGTTGGCGGCGCTGGTGCGGATGGTGCCGTTGACACCGGACGGGAAGAAACCGCCCGATCCTACGGCCGCATTATTCAGATAGGCGATGTTGAGCACCTGTCCGGTGGAGCGGCTGAAGGCGATGCCGTTGTCGTCGAGCGGCACGATGTTGGAGGCCGTACCGATCGGCGAGATGCCCTGATCCAGATCGCTGGCGCCATCGAGGCTGTCGCGCGCACCGGAGATTTTGTCGGCTGACGTTCGCAAGGCCGGCGTCTCGATGCCCTTGCCGTAGAGCGTCGTGCGGACGATCGCGGCATGATAGGCCTCGACCGCCAATATACCCGCAGCCGCCTCCAGATAGGTCTTGTTGGTGATGAGCGGTGCGGCGCCCTTATAGGCCGTTACGCCCACATCTTCGAAGATGAAGGCACCGAGCAGGAAATTCTCGTCGCTGGCATAAGGATCGAAGGCCTGGCCCGCGCCGACCAGACCCGCCGCACGGGCGGCCGATGAGAAAGCGCCATTGGGATCGGTGCCGATGTCGATCGCTGGTTGCGCGACAGCCGCATTGCCCAGTTGCTGGCGCAGGAAGCGGACATGCGCGATTTCGTCGGCGGCGATTTCCCGCGCATATTGGGCGACGATCTGGTCGCTGAAATTGACTTGTCGCCCGCCCGTCACCGTGCCCTGCGTACCGCTGCCCGACAGGTCGCTGTTGGAGAGGCCTACGCCCAGCGCCGCGTAAGAGTAGAATTGCGCTTCGAGATATTCGAGATTGAGCGCGAAGTTCAGCACATCGGCATCGCTCACCGTCGCGCTCTGCCCGTAGGCGGGCGAGATGGTCATCGCCATCTGCATGCTGCCCGCGACGCCCGCCACGGCCGCCAGTGCGCGGAAAAATTCGCGACGCTGCTTGCGCCGCTCGCCTTGCTCACGCAGGCGTTCGAGTGTCCGA
Organism: Sphingobium sp.; assembly: GCF_035511395.1. Classification (GTDB taxonomy): domain Bacteria; phylum Pseudomonadota; class Alphaproteobacteria; order Sphingomonadales; family Sphingomonadaceae; genus Sphingobium. Next base: position 378 of record NZ_DATKFP010000363.1, on the reverse strand, counting down.
TCGTCATCTTCGGTCATGGGATGGTCCTCCTGTGGGGCTGTCGCCGTGACATGCTCCATGCAGGTGAAGTCACGGCCAGCGCCCAAGGAGTGACCAACAGGTTCGAGCTTGGCTATTGGGGCGGAATACTAAGGGATCATACCCAAGCAACCAAAGCGCTCGACGAGTGTTTGTATGCGCGAAATTTTCAGGTCCGCTCACCGGAAAAATCATCTGCCGGTGCATCCGTCGCGTGACGGTTGCCGTAACTCCCGTCAGCTGGGTTGGCTTTACCGTAACCGGGAGCAGGCATGCAGGCTGAGGATGATCGGGCGCAGGGACCGCAAGCCGCGGCATTGATGTCGGTTCTCGAGCATATGCCGATGGGCGTCGGCATCT
>NZ_DATKFP010000362.1:0-2700 GCF_035511395.1 Sphingobium sp. | reverse complement strand
CGGCGGTCTGCGTGCAATCGCCCGGATAGACGATGAGATCGTCCGCCGCCGCGCTGCCTTTGCTGATATATATCCGCCAGACATTACGGCGAACTTCTGCCTGCTCACGGGCTTCGGTGAGAGGATTAAACAGGTCCGCCCACTGGCGCCGGTCGGGATCGTCCGCGAGATCGGTCCAGTCTCCCAACATGCCCCACACGTTATATCCATCAATCACGGCATAATGCTCGCGTGCTGCGCGCCGCGCGGCTTCGCGCTTGGGTGCATCGCGTCGTGCCTTGGCCTCTGCCTGTTTCCAACGGACCGACGACAGCCCCTGTTCGAGGCCCTGGATGACGTCCGCCGCCACGGCTTCCCCCCGCCTGGGCAGGATATAGGAGTGGTGTGCGGCCGCGATCTGTTCGGCGCCATATCGCGCGAGCGCTAGCAAGGCCTGCAGTTCGGTCTTGTTGAGAGTGACCCGAAGGCCGCTCGCCAGCGCGTGCGTTTTCATGGGCGGCGTTCCTTGTACCAGGGTTTGAGGCCCGCGAGCGGCAGCTTGTATTCCCGCGCGGTGTGATGGCCGTCCTCGGAAAAGAAGCCCCAGTGGCCGGTCGAGGAATATCGCAGGAACAGGAGCTTCTCGTTCTCCTCGGTCCTGATCCACATGCCAGGCGCAATCGGGTATCGATCGGCAGTGTTCATTGGCGCCTCCTCGATGATGGGAATTCCGTCAGGCGACGTGCAGGACGAGATTCTCGTCCTTCGCCGGACGCGTCTCCGTCACACGGAACGGCTGGATCGAACTGCCGGTGCGGATGACATACTGATTGCGGCCGGTGGCGCTGCGGCGCTGAATCGCGCAGGCATATGCGTGCTCCGCGCTTGCTAAGACCCCACGAAGGGGAGACAGTTGGGCCATGATATCCTCCATGATGTTGCGGTGAGGAAACTTTGTGCCCGGCAGGCGGGCATAGGCAGCGGGATCAGCCTTGTTGCTGTGTGCCTTCCGCATCGTCGGAGGCGACCGGAGGGCCAATACTGTCGATGACGGTGCGCGCCGACTTCTCCCAACCGGCCTCGTCGAGGATATCGGCGGCATCCATCCTGGCGACATCGAGTTCGCTCTGGGTGGAAGCGAGTGCGATCTGCCTGAGCGCGCGAAGCGCCATGTGCATCTCGATCATGCGGCAATCGCTTCCACGGTGATGCGGAACGAGGTGCGATCGTCCAGCACGAGGTAGATCTGCGTCCCCGTCTCCATGTCGCAGCTCGCGATGCTGTCGATATTGGCACTGGTGCCGTGGATTTCCGAAATCACGTGCGGCGGACGGTCATCCTCGCAATCGCCGCCCTCGTCGCACTTTTGGGCATGGGTCTCCAGCAACTCGGAGATCAGGGCAGCAACCGTGCTGGCGCGGGTCGGATTGTCGGTGTCGGTCCTGTCGATCACATCGCGCAGGATCGGTGTCAGCGCGTCATTGATCTGGAAAAGCAGGTCCGACCTTTCCCTATCGCGAAGACCGTCCAGCACGGTGTCGGGAATGAGGTTGGTGACCGCATGGGTCGCGTCATTGACCAGCCCGTCGAAATGATCGTCGTTCATCGGATGTCTCCCTGGCGGATTCGACCGGACGCGGCGCACGAGGCGCCCGGTCTTGTATCGGGGATGGAAGGCTATTGGCGGTCTCAGGGCCGCTGCATCATCCTGGCCCGGACGCTCTCGATCCATTGTGCCGGGTTGTTATGATGCTCTAGAAATTCCTGCGACCACGCGAATACCGTCTCGGTATCCGGCTCGACCGTATCGAGCGCGTCGCCATAATCGGGATGGTGCGCGCCTTTGCAGCTGTTGCGCATGAAGATGAGCGCGCCGGCGCACATGGCGCGGGCATCGCTGCCGTCGCCCGGAATGGTCTTGTGGCAAGGCAGCGGCGGCCCGTCGAACTGGATCTGCTGCGTGAAATCCTCCGGCCGGTAGCCGCCCAGCCAACCGGCGGGATGATCGCGGCGCCAGGGGCATTCGTTGCACGGCCGCGTGAGCAGCGGCTTCATGTCGCGCCCGCCCGCGCGGTTTGCAGCGTCTCCGCCATGAGCCACCGGGTCGAGCCGCCGAATATTTCCGTATCGGTGACGACATAATAGCCGCCGCCGAAAGCGCCGGCGATGTCCTTGTCAGCCACCTCCGCCCATTGAAAACCGAAGGGCAGCGCGGATTTGCAGACCTTCTGGATCAGTGATGCGAGAGCCGGAACGTCGACCTCATGGCCGCTGATGAACGCGAACTGTGTCCTGGCCTCCGGGTCACCTTGAATAATGAGGTCGGCGTCGAACTCGGGGAAGCCCGGGTCGGACCAGAGATCGAGAAAGTCCGCGAATGGATCTTCCTCTTCCGGCTTTTTCGGGAAGGTGTTCCTGAAGGCTTCGCTGAGCGACGCGTAACAGGTCTTCACCGCTTGCAGGCTGTCAGACGAGAGTTCTGCGAAGTCGCTGGACAGCTGCGCCGACACGGCGAAGCATTCCTTGAGCAGCAACGCTTCCGCCGGCGTCACCGGAATGGCGAACGCCGTTTGCAGATAGTGATTGGCCATTTTCGGGCTCCTCGATGAAAAGGACAGAATGGAGGTCGAGAGCACGAAGCCGGCTCAGTCGCCGATCGCCTCGACGCAGCTTTCGCCATCGATATCGAACGGGCCGGTATCGGTATCGATCGGATCATGG
>NZ_DATKFP010000361.1:0-11474 GCF_035511395.1 Sphingobium sp. | reverse complement strand
GCGCAAAATGCCGCGGATTCGGAGCAACTTTCTCTCGACGAGTTGCTCAATGCGCTGGACGATCGGATGATCGCAGCAACCGCAAACGGGCGACAGGCGGAAATCGCGCGGCAGGTCCGCGCCCGCTACGCGCTGCGCCTCATTTCGCTGGCCGACGACAAGGGGCTGTCGTCGACCGCGATCGCCATAGTCCGGGCCCATATGCAGAGCCTCGCGGGTCGCCTGGGCAAGCGTGGCAACGGCCCGGCCTTGGCGCATGACCGTTATCTGGTGGCGATGCTTACTGCGCCGGCCGAGGAAAGGTCGAAGCTGGCCGAGCCGATCGCGCCGCCGCCGCCGATCCCGCCGGGCGCACCGATCGGCAGCGATGCCGAATGCTGGTTCTGCATGCCGGCCCCATCCGAAACTTCAGAATAATCGCCGTTCCAAAGGGGGAATCCCATGCGTAAGTCTCTGCTCACTGCCTTGCTCGCGACTGCCGTCGCCCTGCCGATTGCATTCCAGCCGACCGCCTCCTCGTCCGCGCCGAGCGAAGGCGGGATCGTCGCGATCGTCGGCGCAACCATCTTCGACGGCACCGGCGCTGCCCCAGCGCCCGGCACAGTGCTGATCCAGGACGGCCGGATCGCGGCAGTGGGCAGCGACGTTAAGGTGCCGCGCGGCGCCAGGATCATCAACGCCAAAGGCAAGGCGCTGCTGCCCGGCTTCTTCGACATCCACACCCATTGGACCGCTTCCGGCGCGCCCGGCACTTTCCCGCAGATCGCCAATGCCTATGTCGCAGCGGGCGTGACCACGGTGAACGACTTCAACGAGGCGCCCGAGGCCTACGCCCCGCTGCGCGCCTGGCTCGGCCAGATGACTGCGCCGCATGTCCACTTCGCGGCGCGCGTGAGCACGCCGGGCGGTCATGGCGCCGACTGGGCGGATCAGGCAACGACGCTCTGGGTCAACACGCCCGAAGCCGGGCGCGCCGCGATCGAAAGTCTGATCGCCTACAAGCCCGACCTGATCAAGGTGTTCGCCGATGGCTGGCGCTACGGCGTGTCGCCCGACAATACCAGCATGGACGAATGGACGCTGCGGGCCGTGGCGCAGGCCGCGCACAAGCAGAACTGGCCCGTCGTCACCCACACGGTGACGGTCGATCGCGGCCTGGTGGCGGGACGCGCGGAGGTGGACTCGCTTGCCCATGGCTTGCAGGATCGGCCGATCACGCCGGAGGAAGTCGCCGCGATCAAGCAGAGCGGCATGGCGATGGCGCCGACGCTTGCCGTCTATGATCCCTACAAACCGCGCGATACGCCGGTGAAGGCCGACGATCCGCGCCTGCAACAGACGGTGCGCAAGTTCGGATATGCGCTGGGCAATGTGAAGGCGATGTTCGATGCCGGCGTGCCGATTGCGTTGGGCACCGATGCCGGTATGCCGGGTACGCCACATGGTCCGTCGACCCTGCACGAAATGGAGTTGCTGGTGCAGGCCGGCCTGACCCCGGCGCAGGCGCTGGTTGCCGGTACCCGGACCAGCGCGAAGATCATGCGGCTGGACGGCGATCGCGGCACCATTGCGGTGGGCAAGCGCGCAGATATCGTGCTGATCGACGGGACGCCCTGGACGAACATCAGGGATGTCTACAAGGTGTCGCAGGTGCTGATCGATGGTAAACTGTCCTATGGCGCAGGAGCCCCCGCCCTGCCCGCCGCCAACCGCGGCGATCGCTTGCCGTCCATCACCGTTCCGGCGCTGCTCGATGATTTCGAGCGTGACGACCGCCGCTCGGCGATCGACACGCTGCGCATCGATACGCCCGATGGCGGCATCGATCGTTCGGTCGAGATCACCCAGACCGTTCCGCGCGATGGCGGCGGCAAGGCGCTTGCGCTTTCGGCTCGCATGGCGGTGAAGGACAATGCCTATGCAGGCTTTGCCATTCCGCTGAGCCGCGGATCGATCACCCCTGCGAAGATCAACGGCTGCAAGGGCTTGCGCTTCGAGCTGAAGGGCGACGGCCCCTATATCGTGCGCTTGAACGGGTTGGATGGCATCTGGGAAGCGACCGTGCAGGGAAGCGCCGATTGGAGCGCGCAGAAGGTGCCCTTCACCAAATTCAAGCCGGTGTCGCGGCGCGGCAAGACGAGCCCTGTCTTCACCGGCGACGGCATAACCCAGGTCGAAGTCGGCGGATCGCGCGGGCCGGGTCAGCGCATGTGGTTGCAGATCGACAATGTCCGCTTTTATTGAGGTCTGATAATGGCTTATCGCCGGGATACCGGCGATAAGCAGCAACCTGCGACCAGTCCCCTGGAGAGAATGTATGAAATCACACTGGCTTCTTCTGTCGGGCGCACTGTTGTTGCCCGCGCCCCCGGTTGCAGCGCAGGGCAGCAGCACGCTGACCCCGCCCGAACGCTTCTTCAAGCAGCCGCCGGGCACCGACTATTATCTCGCCAACTATAGCGAATATGAGGCCTATCTCCAGAAACTGGCGATGGAATCCGACCGCATCAAGCTGGTCGACATCGGCAGGACCGCCGAGGGGCGGACCCAGTGGATGGCGATCGTGTCTTCGCCTGCCAATCTGGCGAAACTGAACGATTATCGCGCCATTTCCGAAAAGCTCGCCCGCGCCCAAGGGGTGGACGAGGCGGAAGCGCGAAAACTGGCGGCGCAGGGCAAGACGGTCGTCTGGATCGACGCGGGCATGCACGCGACGGAGACGGTGACGTCGCAAGGGCAGATCCAGGTCATCCACCGGATGCTCAGCCAGTCGGACCCTGAAACGATGCGAATGCTGGACGATTGCATCATCCTGTTCGGGCACGACAATCCCGATGGCATGGAACTGGTCAGCAACTGGTATATGCGCCAGGCCGACCCGAAGAAACGCGAATTTGCGACACTGCCCCGGCTCTACCAGAAGTATGTGGGGCACGATAACAACCGCGACAGCTTCATGGCCGCCATGCCGGAGACGGAGAATGTCAACCGGGTGCTGTTCCGGCAATGGTATCCGCAGATCGTCTACAATCAGCACCAGACCGGGCCGGAAGGCATGGTGGTGTTCGTGCCGCCGTTCCGCGATCCGTTCAATTTCAACTATGACCCGATCGTGATGTCACAGTTGAACGAAGTCGGCTTCTCGATGCATTCGCGGCTGATTTCCGAGGGTAAAGCAGGATCGGGCACACGCAGCGCCGCTCGCTATTCGACCTGGCACAATGGCATGGAGCGGTCGGTCGCCTATTTCCATAACAGCATCGGCCTGTTGACGGAGATTATTGGCGGACCGACCCCAGCGAAGATTCCGCTGGTGCCCGCGACCCAGTTGCCGCGCGGCGACGAAATGATGCCGATCGCCCCGCGCGATTGGCATTTGCAGAATTCGCTCGACTATCAGTGGACGCTCGACCGGGCGGTCATCGACTATGCGTCGCGCAATCGCGAGCGACTGCTGTTCAACATCTGGAAGATGGGCGCCAACAGCATCGAGAAGGGCAACAAGGACAGCTGGACCATCACCCCGTCCAAGGTCGATCGCCTGACCAATGCCGCGCCGGTGAAGCCGGAAGGCAAGGACGCCCGTCCCGGCGGACCGAAGAAGGTCGATCCGGCGCTATACAAGACGATGCTGCAAAATCCGGCTGAACGCGATCCACGCGCCTATATCATCCCGGCCGACCAGCGCGACATGCCGACCGCGATCGCCTTCCTCAACGCCCTCATCAAAAATGGCGTCGAGGTTGAGCGCGCAGACGCGCCGTTCCAGACAGGCGACAAATCTTATCCCGCCGGCTCCTTTATCGTGCGCACGGCGCAGGCGTATCGCCCGCATGTGATCGACATGTTCGAGCCGCAAGACCATCCCCACGACACCGACTATCCCGGCGGTCCGCCGACCGCGCCCTATGATATTACCGGCTATACACTGGCCTATCAGATGGGCATCGGTTTCGATCGTGTTCTCGATGGCCTCGACCAGCGCTTCACCCCGGTGCCCGACCTTCTGCCACCGCCGCCAGGTCGCGTGGTCGGTCAGGGGAAGGCCGGCTGGATCGTCGGCCACGATACCAACAACAGCTTCATTCTGACCAATCGCCTGCTCAAGTCCGGCCTCCGTCCCGCATGGCTGAAACAAGAGGTAACGGCGGCCGGCGAAACGCTTCAGCCCGGCGCGATCTGGATTCCGGCATCGGCGGAGGCGCAGGCGATCGTGGACAAGGCGGTTAGCGAATTGGGCCTGACCGTTCATGCCACGGACGCGGCACCGCAAGGCGATCGGGTCGCACTCAAGCCGCTGCGTATCGGCCTTGTCGACCGCTATGGCGGCCTCATGTCGTCGGGCTGGACCCGTTTCCTGCTCGAACGCTTCGAATTTTCCTTTGCGCAGGTCTATCCCAAGCGTCTGGATGCCGGCAATCTGGCGAAGGATTATGACGTCCTGCTCTTCACCGACGATGCCCTTCCGCCCAGCGGTGCATGGGGATCGGATCGGCCGGGCAAACAACCCGAGTTGAAGGACACGCCCGCCGAATATCAGGCGATGCTGGGTGAGATGACCGACGGGAAAACCGTTCCGGCCGTGGCCGATTTCGCCCGTAATGGCGGTGCCGTCGTCGCGATCGGCAGTTCGGCGCGTTTCATCGATCTGCTCGGCGCACCGCTCAAGCCGGCGTTGACGCGGGAGATCGACGGCGCACTGAAGATGCCGGACACCAAAAGCTTCTATATCCCCGGATCCATCCTGCGCGCACGCGTCGATAATCGCCAGCCGCTGGCCTACGGCATGCCCGATCAGGTCGACGTCTTCTTCAACCAGTCCCAGACCTTCGTTCCCACGACCAATGCCACGCCCTACGGCAAGGCAAGCTGGTTCGAAGGGCGCGACCTGCTGCGCAGCGGCTGGGCCGTTGGGCAGGAGAAACTGGCCGGGACCATCACAGTGGCCGATATCGACGTAGGCAAGGGCAAGCTGCTGGTCATGGCCCCCGAAGTCGCCCAGCGTGCTCAATCCTATGGCACGTTCAAATTCCTGTTCAATGCGCTGCTCTACGGCGCAGCGGAACGGAAATAACGCTATTCGGGCGGGGCATGACGCATTGCCCCGCCGGCACTACCCCTCCTGATCGGTGCAATCCGCCACCGGCGCATCGTCACCGCGGGTCAGGACGATCCTGTCCGCGCTGCGAGCGACGTGGACCAGCCCCTGCTGCTCCAGCGCCTCTGCAAGGCCATCGGCATTGTCGATCGCGAACACGCCACTGATAGAAATGCGGGCAGCCGCGTCCGTCACCTCCAGTCGTCCGGACGCATAGCGGTTCATCTGCTCGGCGACGTCTGACAGGCATTGCGCGGTGAAGACGATCCGGCCGTCGCGCCATGCGCTTTCGCGTACAGCGTCGATCAAACCTACCGAGACAGAGGACTCGTTCTGCGTCAGGCGCATGCCGGCGGAAATCAATGACGCATGGCTGCCGGCGCGGCTCGATATCTGCGTCACCACACGCACCACGCCCTCGGTCGTCGTCACCTGTTCCCGTCCCGACAGACGGGATACGTCAAACGCCGTGCCGACGGCCGTCGCCGTCAGGCGACCTGCGGACACGATGAACGGCCGGCTATGGTCTTTATGAACCGCAAAATAGGCACGCCCCTTTTCCAGTTCGATCGCCCGCTCTCCTGCGGAAAAGGCGAAACGCATGGCGCTGTCCGCATCCAGCACCACGCGCGAACCGTCCGGCAGGAGCATGTTGCGTCTGCGACCCGCAGGACTGAACAGACGTGTGGCAGCCTCCCTCATCATCTGGCGTTCCGTCGCGACCGCCTGCGTCGCTTGCGGGCCGGGATGATCTATCAACCATATGCCCGCCGGGATGGCGATCAGCGCCACGAGCGACGCAGCCAGAAGCCCGCCTCGCCACCAGCGGCGCGATACAGGCGCCTGTGGTATACTGTATCGCGCCTGCATCTGCTCCATCATGTCCGACAGTGCGGGGTCGTAGCGAAAGTTGCCGCTGCTTTCCCAGCCCGCGCGGATCGCATCCATCGCGGCGCGATGCTCCGGCGCCTGCGCGCACCAGCGAGCCACCTCCGCTTCGTCGACCGATGTCGCATCGCCCGATTGAAGCCGCGCCCAATAGGCGGCGGCAATGTCGTAGGGGTCGTCCCCATCCGTGGTCATGCAGCCTTTGCCTTATCGGATCAGCCGCCGGGCGATATGGGCAACCGCCTTGGCGACATGCTTTTCGATCGCGCTCACCGAAATCCCGACCCTTTCCGCAATCTCGCCATAAGCCAATCCTTCATATCGTCGCATCAGGAAGATGTCGCGCGTCCGCTCCGGCAAATCCTCCAGAGTACGGACGAGCCGCGCAAGTTCTTCCCTTGCCGATAAGACGCGATCGGCGGTACATTCCTCAGCAGGATGATCCTTTTCGGTCAATTCTCCATGACTGGCCGCGTGTCGGACCTTGTCGCGCCGGGCATGATCGCGCAACACGCTGGAGGCGGTCCGAAAAATATAGCCTTCCAGATTGTCGATGCTGTCCTTCGCATCGCGTACGTGCATGCGCAGCATCACGTCCTGAACCAGATCGTCCACCATCGCGCCATTGCTGACACGGCGCGCAAAATAGCGGCGTAGCGCTGGCATATAGGCCAGATAGTCCGGGCGTTGCCCCCCGCCGGTCCACAGGCCTGCCGTCGATGATCCCGATGAACGGTTCAATCCATATCCCCTGTTACCAGCGCCGGTTCCAGCTCAGCATGATCGTGCGCGGTCCATAGCTGAACGTTTGACCCACGCCGTATCCGTTAGTGACGGTCCGAAGATTTGCGACGCGATCGAAGATATTCCGAGCCTGGAGCGATATGTCGCCACCATTCCATCGATAGGACAGACTGGCTCCGAACAGCGAGAAGCCGGAGGTTTCGGCGAAATCCGGATCGTTCCCGTTAAACGTCGACCAGGAGCCCGACTGATATTGCCAATCCCCCGTCATCTTGATCTGGCTACCGCTCCTGATGTTCCAGCTCCGCGCCAGGCTCACCTGCATCCGGCGATCTGGAACAAAGGGAATATCATCGCCGACTTCCGCGCCACCCACGAGCGCCTGTGCCTCGGTGACGCGCGCCATCCGGGCATGGATCAAGCTTGCCTCGACCTTTGCGACGAAGTTTGCCGCAGGCCGCACGACAATCTCCACTTCCGCGCCCCGGATCATCGCATTACCAATGTTCACCAAATAGGCGTGCGACCGATTTTCGGACAATGCGCGATACTGCATGTTCCGCCAGTCGTTGAAATAGGTGACGAGAGTCATCTCCGCCCACCGGCTCCAGCGAAGGTTCAGCCCCATCTCTACGCCCCACAGGCTGTCGCGGCCGAAGGTCAGCCGATCGGGCAGCAATACCGATGCCGTGTTCACGCCAGCCGGACGGAAACTGCGTGCAAGCTGCGTATGCCATGTAGCGCCGGAGACGATGGGAACATCGACATGAATTCGGCCGCTGATGCCTTGGGACGCCTTCGCCGTGAGCGGCCACGATGCGATCGATCCGCTCAATATGTTCGGTACGACCACGTCATTCTGTGACGACACATGATGATTGTCATAGCGAAGTCCCGCTGAAACCAGCAGGCCGTCCGCGTCCTTGTAGGCCAGCGTCCCGAAAATGCCGGCCTGTTTCCGGGTTATGGCAAGTTTCCGAGCACCAAACAGCACGGATCCGCTTTCATATTCATCCGGAAGAGAGGACAGTTCGCTGCGAAGTCTTTCGGATCGATAGTCGAGAAGAAGTCCGGCAACCCAGGTCAGCCCGAAGGGCGCGTCCCTGCTCAGGCGCACTTCCTGAACCACCCGCGTCGATACGATGGGGATGTGCAGGAGCGAGGGCGTCAACCCCTCCACATAATCCGCGAATTCCTCGCTCTGTCCCGCGTCGCATGATGGCGTCGCCAGGTCGAAATAGCGCTGGCAGCCTTCGAGATCGCGCCCTTGCAGCAAGGTGGCGTAGCTGCGGTCATAACGCCGATCGAGCTTCCAGCGATAGGCGGCCGACATGCTCGTCAGCCGTAAGTCGCCCATATCATATTGCAGTGTTATCCGGCCGAGGAGAAAGTCATGACTGGTTGGAGCGGCGAAGTAGCGATCCGTGCGATAGGAGCCGAGCGAACGGAACCAGGCGGACGTGTCGTTGACGCCGCGATGCTGCCAGGCGAGCAGGAGCGACATATCGAGATCGGGCGTGGGCACCGTCCGCGCGACCAGCCTGAAGCCAGCTATGTCGTCGTCATTGATGTTACGAACGCCGGTTCGCACATTGTCGATATAACCTCCCTCACGATTGACATAGGCGGTTGCTCGCAAGGCTGTGTTGGCTCCTACCGGTACGTTCAGCGTCGATGACAGGGCGACACCTGGCTCTCCACCCTGCTGAAAGCTCAGACGAGCGGCTGACACGGCTTGCAACTGCTGAGGATTGGCGGCTTCCGGCTCGATCTCGATCTCGCCCGCCAGCGATCCCGTTCCATGCTCACTGCTGCGCCCCGTGCGCGATATCTCGATCCGTCCGATGTCGACGAGAGCAAGATCGCTTGCGGTGCGGGCGGCGTCACTGCCCGTCCCGGATGGTCCCGAAACAGGAACACCAGCGAAGTATACGATAGTTGTCGCCTCGCCGGCCATGCCGACGCCGCGGACGAGCAAGGCCTGCTGCCCCGATCCGGCGGGTTCGCTGGAAATGCCGACACTCATGTTCGCGACCGTTGCGATGCTTGGTTCCTGCGGCCGAGACCGAAAATCGCTGGCGAAACTGACGTGGTCGCGTCGCCGATCAGCGGTTACGACAAGGGGATCGAGATTATCTGTCGCCCTTTCTACTTCTAAGGGACTTATATTCATTCGGCTCGCGTCCCTCAGAATAGTGACAACGCCGGTGTCAGTTGTTTCAAAGACGAGGCCTGTCCCTTTCAATATTTGTCGAAGCGCGCGATCGAATGACATCCGACCCGAAACGGGTCGCCTGAGCGAGCCCTTGATGATCGACGCACTGAAAAGGATCTGGCGATGCCCCTGCAATCCCAATTGCTGGATTGCAGAGGTCAGGGCCTGAGGCTGTATCTCATATCGCAGTTCCAGCCCGGACTTCGCTGCCAGGGGGCATAAGGGAAGAATGACGATCGCGCTGCTCAGCATCTTGATCGACGGCAGCAACGCACGGATTGAGGGCGTACCCGGCAACCTTTCCTTCCTACGGATCACTTCGAACGCCATGAACTTTAAAATTGCTATGCAGGAACGAGCGAGTCGACGCTTTCATCTATTCATCTGGCTACGCGGTCGCGAAATTCCATCCGCATAAATGGAGCGCACGGTGCTTGCCGGACTCATGGATAACCTCCGATGGAGCAGCAAGAACTGGTGTTGACACCTGGGCACAGGAGCTGGTTTCAACAGCCCGATATTGTCTATCAAATTGATAGTCAATATCGGGCTGTTGAAATTGGACATCTTAAAGATTAATCTAGGTCAATCTCCCGGCTCGAACTCGTATCCGAACCGGAAGCCTGCTCAGAATGTGGCAGTCAGCGAAAAGACCGCTGCACCATCCGCAATCGAGCCGATGCCATCCTGTCCCTTGCTGAAATTGGGCTGCAACGGTGCCGCTTCCCTGGCCGAGATATCCGTATCGATGTAGGAGACGTTCAGGGTCAGGTTACGCCAGGCTGCATCCACGCCCAATGACCAGTCCCAATAATTCCCGGTCGGCGCAACACTGGTTCCGTTCGGCCCAAGGCCTGGATTCCCGTTAGAATGACCGATATGCGCCTTGGCTGTGAAAGATGTGCCTGCAATCGCTGCTGCACCGTCGCCCCAGAGATAGAGATTGTCCTGCTTCTGGCCGTTGCTGTCGGGATGGTTCGACACATTGGCCAGGGCATATTGCTTGGGAGCATAGGCCGCACCGGCGGTGAGCGTCAGCGGACCCGTCGTTCCGCTGAGCTTCACATAGGGCTCAGCGAAGTCCGTGTCGTCCGCTCCGCTTGGATACATGTACCACACCAAGCCAACGTCGAGCGTCGCGCTTTCGGTTAGCGGCATCTTGAAGCCGGCAATCAGGTCGAGTTCCATGTTGGCGCCACCGAACGTCCCCCAGCCAGAAAGGTTGGACCCCCATGCGCTCGCATAAAGACCACTTTCATGGCCAAGGGTGACTCCGCCCTGAATCGCCATGGCCTTGTCCGACTGCGACACGCCACGGAAGCGATAGTCGGAGGCCAGGGTCGCGGAACCCGATATGGTAACGGGCGATCCTGCTTCTTCCTCGGCATGAGCAGACGCCGGAACAAAGCCGAGCATGAGTAGCGGCGCGACAAATATGGTCTTCATCAGATCCTCTTGGGAAATCCAGGCCGCGCTGTGCGGCCGGGCGAGGAGTCTCAGGTAGAGCGGATCGGCATTTAATATCGAGAGGAGGTCAAGGCCTATCGCATTGTATTTTCGTTATATTGTATACGGGCGGCGGGTCTCAAGGACCGAGGTTTCTGAGGATGGCTATGCCTTCATGTCTCGCACGACAGGGATTGGCACATATGCAGCCCAGCGCTCGGACACCATGACCGGTGTCCATAGGGCAGACCCCAGCACGAGCAAGGCTGATCCGAAACTAAGACTGATAAACATAAGCCCCGCCAGAAGCATCTGGACAGCAGTAGCCTCGGCGGCAGGCTGCTCCGTCACGAGCGTTCGCAGGATGCCAACTTCCCACCAGGCGGAAGCCAACAAAGCCATGCCGGCGAGCCTAAGACCAAAGCTGGCGAGCTTCTTTTCATGCCATTTGATCATGACGACACCTCTTTCCAGGAGGTTATCGAAATGCGCATCGCCGCATAGATTCTCGAGAGGAGAAATCCATGTTTTCCGTTGGGATTGCGTAGAAATTTGAGCGGTCTCGCCCACACATCCTAAATCATATGCAGTTCATATGCGGATCACCTAAACCTCCTATGGAAAAAAAATGCCGCATTGTGCGATGGTTCATGTCTAACAGGGTGAGCAAAACTATTGACGACGCAATCGCCGAGCGGAATTCCAGACCAAGGAGATAACTCGCACGGGAAACTTCCTGTTCTGGCGCTCGGCGCGCTGGGCATCGTGTTCGGCGACATCGGCACTTCGCCACTTTATGCGCTGAAGGAAAGCTTTGTCGGCCATCATCCACTAGCAGTCGACGCGGATCATATTTTTGGCGTTCTCTCGCTCATATTCTGGACGATGATGCTACTCGTCACGCTCAAATATGTGTTCATCATCATGCGGGCCGACAATAAGGGTGAATTCAAAATCAAGGACAAGATCTTGGAGCAGTTTCAGTCGGGCTCCTACCCCGGCGAGTTTCTAATCTCGAAGATCTATCCGCACTCATACACGTGGTACGGGAAGATCACAATTGAGATTCGCGCCATGCTCGCG
>NZ_DATKFP010000360.1:0-50548 GCF_035511395.1 Sphingobium sp. | reverse complement strand
ATCGGCTGCGCTTCAACTATCCGCCGCCTCCGCCGCCGATCAGCGCGGTCCCGGTCGGGCTGACCCATGCCTATCGCCTGACCGGCGACCGGACGCTCTGGCCGTCCCATATCGGCGACGATGGCGAGCGGACCTTCATCCAGTGGGCCACCGACGTCAGCCTGCCGGCGGTCTATGCCGTGGACGGACAGGGGCGGGAAATGCTGATCAACGGCATGATGCGCGACGACCGACTGGTGATCGATGCGGTGTCCCAGCAGCTCGTCTTCCGCGTCGACAAGCATGTCGCGCGGGCGAAGCGCCTGGCCGAGGCGCCCGTTCCGGCGGAGGCGCAGCCATGACCGCGCCAGCGCCCCCGGAAGCACCGGAGGAGTCGATCCTGCCGGTGGTGCAGCGTCCGCGCGGCGGCCTGCCCACCATCGCACTGGTGCTGATCGCCATACTCGCCGCGGTCGGCCTGTTCACCGTCCTCAATGCGCGCCGGCAGGCGCTGAGCGCGCCCAGCGTCGCCCCCGGCCCGACCGATCAGGTGCAGGCAGGCAGCTCCGTCACTTCCCTGTTCATTCCGCCCGAACCCGCGCCGCCGCCGGCCATCGCCCATGTCGAGCCGCCCGCGCAGCCATTCCCGGTGGCGCCGCCGGCGCGCGGGCCGGTGCCCGGCAGCTTCATCCCCTACACCGCGCCACCACCGCCCCAATATGAAGCGCCGCCCTCCGCACCGCCGCGCCGGGCCGAGGGCAATGCGCTGGTGATCGACAACAGCGTCGCCGGGCAAAAGCCGGCCGACGCGGTGCCGGACGTCGCGCCGGCCTCTCCGTCTGCGCTCACGCCGACCAACAGCGATCGCGCGCGGGCAGGCATGTTCGCCGATCGCGCCACGACCGTGGTGCAGGGGACGCTGATTCAGGCGGTGCTGGAATCGGGCTTCGATTCCTCGCGGCCGGGTTTTGCCCGCGCCATCGTGTCGCGCAACGTCTATGGCTTTGACGGTACGCGCATCCTGATCCCGCGCGGCAGCCGGCTGGTCGGCGAATATCGCGCCGATACAGGGCAAGGGCAGAAGCGCGCCCTGATCAACTGGACGCGCCTGATCCGGCCGGACGGCGCAACCATCACCATCGCATCGCCATCGGCCGACCGGGTCGGCCGGACCGGGATGAAGGCCGATGTCGATACCCATTTCCTCGATCGCTTTTCCGGCGCGATCCTGCAATCCGCGCTCGATGTCGGTGTCGGCCTCGCAACGCCGCGACGCAGCACGCAGATCATCGTGCCGATCCAGGGATCGGTGAACGGCGTCAACCAGGCGATCCAGACACCACAGATCCCACCGACGCTGAAGGTGAAGCCCGGCGCATCGATCAGCGTCTTCGTCGCCCGCGACCTCGACTTCACGGATGTCGAAGGCGCGCGATGAAGCCGATCGATCCGGCCGGCGGCGGCATCTATCTCGCCAGCTATCTCGCGCCGCTGGCGGATATTCTCGCGCGGCCGGACGTGACCGACATCTATGTGAACCGGCCGGGCGAAGTCTGGGCCGAAACCACGATCGGCCAGATCGAGCGCCACACGCTGCCGGCGATCGACGAAAGCCTGCTGGCGCGGCTGGCGACGCAGATCGCGGCGTTCAGCAATCAGGGGATCAGTCGCGCCCATCCGCTGCTGTCCGCGACGCTGCCGGGCGGCGCGCGCGTCCAGATCATCGCGCCGCCCGCGACGCGCGGGCCGCTCGCCATGGCGATCCGCAAGCATCTCTCGCCCGACCTCGAACTCGCCGACTATGTCGCCAGTGGCGCGTTCGACGGGGTGCGAACCGATGTCGATCCGAATCATCATGCGGGGCATGAGGCGCTCAGCGCGCTGCTGGACCGGGGCGATGTGGGCGGCGCGCTGGCTGCGGCGGTGCGGGCGCGCAAGACGATTCTGGTGTCCGGCGGCACCTCTACCGGCAAGACCACCTTCCTTAATGCGCTGATGCGCGAGATCCCGGCCGAAGAACGGCTGATCCTGATCGAGGATGCGCCCGAGCTGCTGGTGCGCCACGACAATGCGGTCGGGCTGCTGGCGTCGCGCAGCGCATTGGGGGAAGCGCAGGTCAGCGCCGACGATCTGGTCGCGGCATCGCTGCGGATGCGGCCCGACCGGATCATCCTGGGCGAATTGCGCGGGCCAGAGGCCTATGCCTTCCTGCGCGCGGTCAATACCGGCCATCCCGGATCGATGACGACCGTCCACGCCGACAGCCCCGCGCGAGCGATCGAGCAGATCGTGCTGCTGGTGCTACAGGGCGGGTCGCGCCTCAACCGGGAGGATGTGCGCCACTATGTGCAGAGCTGCATCGGCGTCTATGTCCAGCTCGGCCGCGTGGGCGGCAAACGACAGGTGACGGACGTGGTGATCGCGCGTTGAGCGCGGGTGCCCGAAGGCGATGATCATTTCCGGTAAAGGATGATGGTGCGGTCAAGAAGACTCGAACTTCCACGGCCTTTCGGCCACAACGACCTCAACGTTGCGCGTCTACCAATTCCGCCATGACCGCACATCAAACAGGAAACCGGCGGCGCCGGTGCCTTGGTAGGAGGCGGCCCTTAGCAAAGGCTTTTGGGTCATGCAACAAGTGATCTGCATCTGCGTTATGATTGTCGCAAAAGGAGTTGTTTCTCCCCCGGCATAGGAGCGTGGACGAGCGATGCGCCTGTGGATGCTGTCAGCAACGACGATGACCGCAGCGGCGGCCATGGGGTTGGCGCTGGGCAGCTATGTCACCAGTCCCCAGCGATCGCCGCTGGAAAGGTTGGACGATCCCTATGGCGCCGCGCAGGTAAGCGAGGCGGCGCCCGCTCCCGCCGACCCCGGCCCGACCGAGATCCATTGTACCGGATGCGGGCCGACGCTCGCCGACCGCCATTATGCGGCGCAGATGGCGGGCCTCGACAGCGACGGCATGATTTCGGGCAGCGACGATCCGGTGGTGCGGGATTATCTGTCCGAATCGCAGGATGTGGCGCCGGCTGCGGACGCGCCAGCGCCGCTCCCGCCATCGACCCCAGTCAATGTGGTCCGATTCGCCCATAGCACGCCGATGGCTGCAAGCACGGTTCCCGTGGCGGTGGTGCCGACACAATCAGGGGCCGGGCAGACCGACGCGGAGCCTGCGCCTCCGATCGTTCCGACCAGCCCCCAATAAAGCCTTCCCGGCGGCTTATTCGGCCGCGACGACCTCCGCCTGCGCATCGCTCAGCGGATGGGCGAGGCGATTGATCATTTCCTTCGGGCAGACCTGCCAGAAATAACGACGCCAGCGGTCCCAGTCGTCCAGGATGGTGTTCGACCATTTGCTGTCGGTCGCCACCGCATGCTGGGCGATCAGCGCCTTGAGTTCAGCTTCCCAATGGGCGCTTTCCAGCCGCTGCCAGACGATGCTTTCGGGATTGGCGCGCGTCGGGAAGCTGCCATCCTCGTCGAGGATGAAGGCCATGCCGCCGGTCATGCCCGCACCGAAGTTGGCGCCGGTCTGGCCCAGGATCACCGCCGTGCCGCCGGTCATATATTCGCAGCCGTTCGCGCCGCAGCCTTCGACCACCACCTGTGCGCCCGAGTTACGGACGGCGAAACGCTCGCCCGCCTGACCCGCCGCGAACAGCTTGCCGCTGGTGGCGCCGTAGAGGACGGTGTTGCCGAGGATGGTATTGTCCTTGGACGACAGCGGCGACGACACGGTCGTACGCACCGAGATGATGCCGCCCGACAGCCCCTTGCCGACATAGTCGTTGGCGTCGCCGAACACTTCCAGCTTGATGCCCTTGCAGAGGAACGCGCCGAGCGACTGGCCAGCCGAACCACGCAGGCGGACCGTCAGATGGCCGTCGGCCAACGTCGACATGCCGAACTTCTCGGTCACGGCGGCGGACAGGCGGGTGCCCACGGCGCGATGCGTGTTGCGCACCGTATAGGTGAGCTGCATCTTTTCGCCCCGTTCGAACACGGCGCGCGCATCCTTCATCATCTGCGCGTCGAGGCTTTCGGGAACCGGATTGCGGCCCTCCAGGCTGAAGCGGCGCTGATCGTCGGGCGCATCGACCTTGGCCAGGATCGGGTTGAGGTCGAGATCGTCGAGATGCTCGGCGCCGCGATTGACCTGCTTGAGCAGTTCGGTCCGCCCGATCACCTCGTCCAGGCTGCGATAGCCCAGGCGCGCCAATATCTCGCGTACTTCCTCGGCGATGAAGGTCATCAGGTTGATGACCTTCTCCGGCGTGCCGGTGAACTTCTGGCGCAGCTTTTCATCCTGCACGCAGACGCCGACCGGACAGGTGTTGCTGTGGCACTGACGCACCATGATACAGCCCATGGCGACCAGCGACAGCGTGCCGATGCCGAATTCTTCCGCGCCCAGGATCGCCGCGATCACGATGTCGCGACCGGTCTTGAGACCGCCGTCGGTGCGCAGCTTCACCCGGTGGCGCAGACCGTTGAGGGTCAGCACCTGATTGGCTTCCGACAGGCCCATTTCCCACGGCGTGCCGGCATATTTGATCGAGGTCTGGGGCGACGCGCCGGTGCCGCCGACATGGCCGGCGATCAGGATGACGTCTGCATGGGCCTTGGCCACGCCCGCCGCCACGGTGCCGATGCCGGCCTGGCTGACCAGCTTCACGCACACCTTGGCGCGCGGGTTGATCATCTTGCAGTCGTAGATGAGCTGCGCCAGATCCTCGATCGAGTAGATGTCATGGTGCGGCGGCGGTGAGATCAGCGTCACGCCGGGCGTCGAGTGACGCAGGCGGGCGATGAACTCGGTCACCTTGAAGCCGGGCAACTGGCCACCCTCGCCGGGCTTGGCGCCCTGCGCGACCTTGATCTCGATCTCCTCGGCCGATCCCAGATATTCGGCATGGACGCCGAAGCGGCCCGACGCGATCTGCTTGATCACCGAGTTGGCGTTGTCGCCATTCTCATAGGGCTTGAAGCGCGCGGCATCCTCGCCGCCCTCGCCCGACACCGCCTTGGCGCCGATGCGGTTCATGGCGATCGCCAGCGTCTCATGCGCTTCGGGGCTGAGCGCGCCCAGCGACATGCCCGGCGTCACGAAGCGCTTGCGGATTTCGGTGGTCGCCTCGACCTCGTCGATCGGCACCGCCTCGCGGGCGAAGTTGAACTCCAGCAGATCGCGCAGATAGACCGACGGCAGGTCACGCACGCCGCGCGAGAATTGCAGATAGGTCGAATAGCTGTCGGTCGCGACAGAGGTCTGGAGCAGGTGCATCAGCTGCGCCGAATAGGCATGGGCCTCGCCACCGTTGCGCTGGCGATAGAAGCCGCCGATCGGCAGGCGCACCACTGCGCTGTCATGCGCAGCGTCATGACGCATCATCGCGCTGTAATGAAGCGAGGCATAGCCTTCGCCCGAAATTTTCGCCGGCATACCGGGGAAGAGATCGTTGACCAGCGCGCGCGACAGGCCGACCGCTTCGAAATTATAGCCGCCACGATAGGAGCTGACGACCGCGATGCCCATCTTGGACATGATCTTCAGCAGACCTTCATTGATCGCGACGCGATAGCGCTCGACGCACTGGTCGAAGCTCAAGTCGCCGAACAGGCCACGGGCATGGCGGTCCGCGATGCTGGCTTCGGCCAGATAGGCGTTCACCGTGGTCGCGCCGACGCCGATCAGCACCGCATAATAATGGGTGTCGAGCGCTTCGGCCGAACGCACATTGATCGAGGCGTAGCTGCGCAGCCCCTTGCGGACGAGGTGGGTGTGGACGGCAGCCGCCGCGAGCACGCCCTGAATGGCGACACGGTCTGCGCTGACGCCTTCATCGGTCAGGAAGATTTCGGTGCGGCCTTCGCGGACCGCCTGCTCGGCTTCCTCGCGGATGCGGGCGATGGCGGCGCGCAGCTGCTCCTGCCCGCCGGTCGCGGGGAAGGTGCAGTCGATCTCGGCCACAGCCGGGCCGAAATAGGCCTTCAGCCGCGCCCATTCGGCGCTTGTCACCACCGGCGATTCCAGCACCAGCACATGGCTGTTTTGCGCGCCTTCCTCCAGGATATTGTGGAGGTTGGAGAAACGCGTCTTCAGGCTCATCACATGCCGTTCGCGCAGCGGGTCGATCGGCGGGTTTGTGACCTGGCTGAAATTCTGGCGGAAGAAATGGCTGATCGTGCGCGGCTTGTCGGAAATGACGGCGAGCGGCGTGTCGTCGCCCATCGATCCGATAGCTTCCTTCGCATCCTCGACCATGGGGCTGAGGATCAGCTCCATATCCTCCAGCGTCAGATTGGCGGCGACCTGGCGGCGGGTCAGTTCCGCCTTGTCCCAGGACGGCAGCGCGCTCGGCGCGTCGGCCAGATCGTCGACGGTCAGGAAGTCCTTGATCAGGTCGCCATAGGGACGCTCGCCCGCGATCTGGTCCTTGATCGCGCGGTCGTCATAGATTTCGCCTTCCTGAAGATCGACGGCGATCATCTGGCCGGGGCCCATGCGGCCCTTCTTGACGATGGTGGTTTCGGGCACGACGACCATGCCGGTTTCCGACCCCACGATCAGCAGATTGTCGCCGGTCAGCGTGTAGCGCAGCGGACGCAGCGCGTTGCGGTCGACGCCGGCCACGACCCAGCGGCCGTCGGTCATCGCCAGCGCGGCGGGGCCGTCCCACGGCTCCATCACGGAGGCGAGATATTCATACATGTCGGCATGGGCCTTGGGCAGTTCGGCGCTGTCCGCCTGCCATGCCTCCGGCACCAGCATCAGCTTGGCGGTCGGCGCATCCCGGCCCGAACGGCAGATCGCCTCGAACACGGCATCGAGCGCGGCGGTGTCGGACGCGCCGGCCGGGATCACCGGCTTGATGTCCTCCGACTGCTCGCCGAAGGCCAGCGAGGCCATCTTGATCTCGTGGCTCTTCATCCAGTTCTTGTTGCCGCGGATCGTGTTGATCTCGCCATTATGAGCGAGCGTGCGGAACGGCTGGGCCAGCCACCATTGCGGGAAGGTATTGGTCGAATAGCGCTGGTGGAAGATCGCGACGCGGCTCTCAAACCGCTCGTCCTGAAGGTCCGGGTAAAAGACCGACAGCGATTCGGCGAGGAACAGCCCCTTGTAGATGATCGAGCGACACGACAGCGAGCAGATGTAGAAATCGTTGATCTGCGCGGCGATCGCCTTCTTCTCGATCCGGCGGCGGATCAGGTAGAGATCCTTCTCGAACTCGGCCATGTCGCGTTCTTCGGGCATCGGGCCGGCGATCATGATCTGCTCGATTTCCGGGCGGGTCGCCTGCGCCTTCTGGCCGATGACCGACACGTCGACCGGCACCTGGCGCCAGCCATAGATGGTGTAGCCCGCGTCGATGATCTCGCTTTCGACGATCGTTCGGCAGGCTTCCTGCGCGCCAAGGTCCGTGCGCGGCAGGAAGACCATGCCCACGGCCAGACGGTTGGGCAGCGGCTTGTGCCCGCTGTCGGCGATGCAATCGTCGAAGAAGCGCACTGGCAGGTCGACATGGATGCCCGCGCCGTCGCCGGTCTTGCCATCGGCGTCGACCGCACCACGGTGCCACACGGCCTTGAGCGCATCGATCGCGCTGGCGACCACGCGGCGGCTGGGGCGACCGTCGGTCGCAGCTACCAGACCCACGCCACAGGCGTCGCCTTCGAGATCGGGATGATACATGCCCTGCGCAGCGATACGCGCGCGCTCTTCGGGACTGGCCATGAAGTTGGTGTCGGTCATGATGACTACCCTTGCCTGCGGCCGCCCGCTTCTTCGGGTACGGCCTCTGTCATTCCATTGGTTCCGGCATTGCCGGCGTCGATCTTCAGTCGGCCTTGCCTGCGTCTGCCCCGATCAATGCGGTCAGACGGTCGCGCTCGGCTTTGGTCAGGTCATTATAGCTGCGCGGCTTTGGCAGCTTGGCCAGTTCGGCTTCGGACGATTTCAGAATCTCCGGCATGGCTCGCAGCATGTCGGGCATGATCTTCTGCATCCGGCCGAGATAATGCGGATCGGTAGCCAGCTCCATGAAGCCCGCGCCGAACTTGGCCCCGATGGGCGTTTTCAGGAACGCCGCGATCTGGTCCAGCTCGCCGGCATTGTAGCGATAGGCGAATGCCTCCGCCATGCCTTCGCGCATGTCCGGTTCATACCGTCCCATGAAGCGGCCCATCGCCGGCATCATGATGTTGACGATCACATCCATCCGCTTGCGGAAACTGGGATCGATGATCGCCATCATCTCCTCCATCGTGCCTTCGCCAAGGCTGTCCGCCCGTTCCGGATCCATGCCTCCAACCTTCAGGAACTCCCGTATCGGCATCTTGGTCATGCCGTCCATCATGGGAGCCATCATCTTCTGCATCATCGGCCCCATCATCCGTTCCATCGTGCCATCGGGCAGGATGACGGAGGCGATCGGCTGCGCTTTGGCCAGCAGCGCCGGATCGACGGGCTGGACGTCGGCCGCCGGTGCGGTTGCCAGCTGAACCTGCGCAGCTACCGGAGCTGACAGCAGGAGCAGCGGCACGGAGAGGAAAGCGAGGCGCATCACGCCGACACCTTCGCACCCGCCCTGGCCTTGGCCTTCAGATAACGGTGCATATGCTCGGTCACGTCGCGGCCGTCGCGGATCGCCCAGACGACGAGGCTTGCGCCGCGCACGATGTCGCCCGCCGCGAACACGCCGTCCATGCTGGTCATCATCGTCTTGTGATCGACGCGCAGCGTCCCCCAGCGGGTGACGGACAGGTCGTCCGCGCCGAACAGTTTCGGCAGTTCCTCCGGGTCGTAACCCAGCGCCTTGATGACGAGGTCCGCCTCCAGCGTATGTTCGCTGCCCGGATCGGGTTCGGGCGCGCGACGGCCCGATGCGTCGGGCTGGCCCAAGCGCATCTTCGTGACCTTGACGCCGGTGACGTGCTCGGTGCCTTCGAAGGCGATCGGCGCAGTCAGCCAGACGAACTCGACGCCTTCCTCCTCGGCATTGGCGACTTCGCGCTGCGAGCCGGGCATATTCTCCCGGTCGCGGCGGTAAAGGCACTTCACCGAAGCCGCGCCCTGGCGGATGGCGGTACGCACGCAGTCCATCGCGGTATCGCCACCGCCGATCACGACGACATTCTTGCCCGTTGCCAGCAGCGTGCCATCCTCATGGCCCGGCACAGCATCGCCGAAACCGGCCTTGTTGGATGCGGTCAGATAATCGAGCGCCTTGACCACGCCCGCCGCGCCGACGCCCGGCGCCTTGATATCGCGCGGCTTGTAGACGCCGGTCGCGATCAGGATCGCGTCATGCTTTTCGCGCAGCTGCTCCATCGTCGCGTCGCGGCCGACCTCGAAGCTTTCATGGAAGACGATGCCGCCGTCCTTCAGCCGCTGGATGCGGCGCATGACGACGTCCTTCTCCAGCTTGAAACCGGGGATGCCATAGGTCAGCAGGCCTCCGGCGCGGTCGTGCCGGTCATAGACATGCACCTCATAGCCCGCCACGCGCAGATATTCGGCCGTGGTGAGGCCCGCCGGACCCGCGCCGATCACGCCGACCGACCGGCCGGTGGGCCTGCCGGGGACGAGCGGTTCGACCCAGCCTTCCTTCCACGCGGTATCGGTGATGTACTTTTCGACGCTGCCGATGGTGACGGAGCCATGGCCCGAAAATTCGATGACGCAATTGCCTTCGCACAGCCGGTCCTGCGGACAGATGCGGCCGCAGATTTCCGGCATGGTGCTGGTGAGGTTCGACAGCTCATAGGCTTCGCGCAAACGGCCTTCTGCGGTCAGACGGAGCCAGTCCGGAATATGATTGTGGAGCGGGCAGTGGGTCGAGCAATAGGGCACGCCGCACTGCGAACAGCGCGACGCCTGCTCTTCGGCCTTGTCCAGAATGAAGGACTTGCTGATTTCCAGGAAATCCTCGGCGCGGTCGTCCGCCGCGCGCTTTTCCGGATAGGCTTGGCCCAAGCCCACAAATTTCAGCATCGGATTATCGGCCATACCATCGTCCCTGACTATGTTGCTGAAGCCGCGCATAGCAGGAAAACCCGCGGAGTCACGCGGATTCTGGTATTTAGGTCAGTAATACTGACTATTTATACAGTGTTTTTACCCCTTGTTGCGAACTAATCGCAAATATACGGACCATATTTGGTCCGACACGGACCTATCTCATCGCCAGCCATACCAGCGCGGCAGCGCCGGCAATGATTCGGTACCAGGCGAAGGGGGCAAAGCCGTGCTTCGACACGAGCCCCACGAACCATTTGATGACCAGCAGCGCAACGAAGAAGGAAACGACGAAGCCCAGCGCGATGCTGTCCCAACCCACGGCGGCGCTGGTGATCTGATCGCCCTTCTTGAGCAGTTCGAGCGTCGTTGCGCCCAGCATGGTGGGAATGGCGAGGAAGAAGCTGAACTCGGCCGCAGTCCGGCGTTCCACGCCCAGGGTCAGCGCACCCATGATCGTCGCGCCTGAGCGGCTGACGCCGGGAATCATGGCGATGCACTGGATGAGGCCGATGCCGAGCACACGCGCGACCGGAATGTCGGCAATGCCATGGAAGCGCTGTTCCTTGATCGCGCGCTCGATCAGCAGGATGCCGATGCCGCCAGCGATCAGCGCCCACGCCACCACCTGCGGCGCGCCGAGCAATATCTCGACATAGTCGTGCAGCGCCAAGCCGATGACGGCGGCAGGTATGAAGGCGATGACGAGGTTGCGCAGGAAGCGCCAGCTGACCGGCTCGCGCCGCAGCAGGCCCATGCCCACCGCCCAGAAGGTGCGCCAGTAGAGCACCACCACCGCGAGAATCGCGCCCAGCTGGATCACGACGTTGAACATCGCCCAGGTCGATGCATCATAGCCGAGCAACTCGCTCGCCAGGATCAGGTGGCCGGTGGACGACACCGGCAGGAATTCGGTCAACCCCTCCACGATACCGAGCAGGATGACCGTCAGATAATGCATGTCCATGGGGGTGCGTGATCCTCGATGGGGCCGGAGATAAGGCCAGACGCGCCAAACCCTCCCCTGGTCAGGGGAGGGTCGAAAGGCGCCGGGAGATTGGAGCCGCACCATGCCGCAGTGCAGCGAAAAGGCAAGGACGCCCGGTCACGGCCGGTCGCGGTCGATGATCGGCCCGTCGAGCGGACCGGATCGATCAGGCCTTGGCCCGGCCGGCGAAGCGGCCATGGCGGCGATAGCGGATCATCCACTTGTCGGCGACCGATCCCAGCGGCGTGGGCGCGACGCCCAGCGCATCGAGCCCGTCCGCACCCGGCGCGGCGACATTGTCGCGGCCGAGCATGGCGAGCTGGTCGCGGGTAATCGGACCGCCGGGCAGCATGGCGAGCAGTGAGGTGATCCCGCCCGGCACCTCGACGATCGGCCGGTCGCGGCCGATCGTCCTGGCGATCCAGCCGTTGATCTGCTTCATGCTCATGACCTGCGGGCCGGCGACCTCGAAGGTCTTGCCACCGTAGACACCGGGCTGCTCGGCCGCGTTGGCGATCGCCTGCGCGACGTCGGCGACATAGACGGGCTGGAACTTCGTGTCCGCGCCGATCACCGGGATTACCGGCGCGGAACTGATGATCTGGGCGAAGCGGTTGAGGAACTGGTCCTCCTGTCCGAAGATGATCGAGGGGCGAATGATCGTCGCGTTCGGGAAAGCGGCCTTCACCGCTTCCTCGCCCGCCGCCTTCGACCGGCCATAGGCCGACGGGCTGGCGGCATCCGCGCCGATCGCCGAGATATGGACCAGCGCATCGACCCCCGCGGCAGCCGCCGCCTTTGCCACATTGGCCGCGCCTTCATGATGGAAGGCGTCGAAATTGCCCGACAGGATGCCAACGAGGTTGATAACGATATCGCTGCCGGTGATGGCGCGCGCGACCGTTGCGGGCTTGCGGATGTCGGCGGCGACGAACTGGGTCTGGCCCAGATTGCCGAGCGACTTGACCTTGACCGCATTGGCGAGATCGCGCTGCGCAATCCGGACGCGCGCACCCCGCGCCATCAGCGCCTGCGCGACCTGACGACCCAGAAAGCCGCCGCCGCCGAAGATCGTAACCAGACTGTCCTTCATCACGCGCGTCCTATATTTTTCATCAGGGAATGACTGCCATTCCCCTTGCAACAGCCGCCGCGCGCTGACAACCGGCAGGCGTGCGGCGCTGTTCCTTTTTTACCCGATCCAGCCCTGCAAGTCAGCGAGCATCCACAGGCCCAATGCGAGGAACAGCAATGCCGCGCCGACCTGCAAGGCGCGCATCGGCACTTTCTTGGCCAGCACATCGCCGAACAGTACGGCCGGGACGTTGGCGACCATCATGCCCAGCGTGGTGCCGGCCGTGACCGCCAGCAGATTGTCGAAGCGCGCGCCCAGGGCCACGGTCGCCACCTGGGTCTTGTCACCCATTTCGACCAGGAAGAAGGCGACCAGCGTAGTGACGAACACGCCAGCCTTCGACGGCGCCTTGAGCGGTGCATCCTCGTCGATCTTGTCGGGGATCAGCGTCCATGCCGCCATGGCGATGAAGGAGGCGGCGACGGCATAGCGGAACCAGGGCTGCGTCAGCACGCCCGCGATCGAATGGCCGACCAGCGCAGCGAGGAAATGATTGGCGAGCGTCGCAAACAAGATGCCCATGATGATCGGTACCGGCTTGCGGAAGCGGGTGGCGAGCAGCATGGCGAGCAACTGCGTCTTGTCGCCCATTTCGGCGAGCGCGACGAGCGCGGAGGAGGTAAGGAGAGCTTCCATCATCTATTCCGGGGCCGGGCGAAGGTTGACAGACACAATGCCACCGCCGCTTCCCGCCCGGCCGGACAGGAAAGCGCCGATGCCATTGGTCTCGCCCGAAGCAGTGCTCGACTGCTTCCCATACGCCATGGCCTCTCGACCAAATATGTTGACGCATGGCCCGTTCCGGCAGTCGGAACGGCTGGCTACTCCCCAGATGACGCGCTAGCCTCTAGTCGAGGCAGGCGGAGAAGGCAAGCCATGGCGCAGGAGAACAGGACGACGCAGACCGACGCGGCGGTCGAGGATTTTCTGGCGCAGGTCGAACCGGCCGAGCGACAGGCGGACGGCCGGACGGTGACGGCGCTGATGGCGCGGCTGTCGGACGAGCCGCCAGCCATGTGGGGACCGAGCATCATCGGCTTTGGCCGCTACCATTATCGCTATGACAGCGGGCGCGAGGGCGACATGTGCCGGATCGGCTTTTCCCCGCGCAAGGCGGAACTGGTCTTCTATCTCGCCGGGCTGGAGGATGGGGATTTCGTACCGCTCGGCAAGCATCGGCGCGGCAAGGGCTGCCTCTATGTCAAACGGCTCGACCAGATCGACATGGCGGTGCTGGAGGCGCTGATCGTCCGCAGCCTCGCTCATATGGACAGCGCCTATCCCCGATGAGGGGAAGATGCCGCGCCCGCCCGATCGGAGGGCGCGGCATCCTTCATTTTCAAGCGAAGATAAAGTCCGCCGCCGAGATATGGCTGGCGGTCAGCGTCGTGTTGAGGCTGGCGACGTCGATGCTGAATTCCGCGCCGGCGGAGGTCACGACGTCGAGGATGACATGGCCGGACGCGCCGTCATGGGCGAAGACGGTGCCAGCCGCACCGCTGGACGAGAATTTGGTCACGCCCAGCTTCTCCAGCACGATGCGGTCGGATCCGTCCTGGAAATCCATGATCTTGTCGCCACCGTCGAGCGCGCCAGCGCCCTTGAAGATGAACCAGTCGGCGCCGGCATCGCCCCACATCTTGTCCGCGCCCTGCTCGCCGAAGATCTTGTCGATCCCGCCGCCGCCATGCAGCTCGTCGGCGCCCAGACCGCCATAAAGAAGGTCGTTGCCTTCGCCACCATAGAGGATGTCATTGCCATCCTCGGCGCTCATCGTGTCGTCCTGATTGCCACCGTCGAGGAAGTCGTTCCCCGCCCCGGCCTGGAGATTATCACGGCCATCGCCGCCATAAAGCTTGTCGATGCCCCATTCGGAAACGATGATGTCGTCGCCCGCGTCACCGGTCAGGTAATTATTGCCGTCACCGCCGTCGACCCGGTCGTTGCCGACGCCGCCATAGACATGGTCGTCGCCCGACTGGCCCTTGAGCTTGTCATTGCCGTCCTCGCCATAAATCCGGTCATTGCCGGCGCCGCCGCCGACCGCCTGGGTCGTCAGCTTTCCAGTGGCCGGATTGATTTCGTTGACGAAGCCGTCATCGCCTGCGCCGGCATAGATGATATCGTCGCCGGCTCCGCCGTCGAGATAGTCACGGCCGCCGCCCGAACGGATGGTGTCGTTGCCGGCATCGCCCAATATCTGGTCGTGCCCGTCATAGGTTTCGATCGTGTCGGCGCCATCGCCACCCGACACGATATTGTTGCCGGTCCCGGCATAGAGATAGTCGTTGCCGGGACCGCCATCGAGCCGGTCATTGCCCGCCTCGCCATAGAGGGTGTCGTTGCCGGCATTCCCCTCCATATAATCGTCGCCCGAACCGCCCCAGATCTGGTCGTCGCCGTCCATTCCCGAGATGGTGTCGTTCTGTGAAGTCCCCTTGATACTGTTCTTGAGGTTGGTTCCTACCAGCCTAGCCATGTACGACCTCTTCTTTCACAACGATGTCGACAGGCATGTCCTACTGCCGACCCGTTAATGTTTTCGTCCAACATTGCATGCCAGGCAGCCCCGCCGGGCGACGCATGTCGCCCGGTTGCCCGCCCAGGGTGCCCCTAGACGGCCGCGGTTGGAGATCGATAGGTCGCAGGCTTCCCGCCCGGCGCGATTTCGGCGCGGCTGGGCGTCGACCGGACGGCTTTGCGAGCCGGCCGGATCGGGACGAAAGATCAGCGGGTCGGGACCGGTTCCGGTCCCGAATAATCGTAGAAACCACGGCCGGTCTTGCGGCCGTACCAGCCGGCCTCGACATATTTCACCAGCAACGGCGCGGGGCGATATTTGGGATCGCCGGTGGTGCTGAGGAAAATGTTGAGGATTTCCAACGCCGTATCGAGGCCGACAAAGTCCAGCAGGGTCAGCGGACCCATGGGATGGTTGAGGCCCAGCTTGCAGCCCTGGTCGATGTCGGTAACGCTGCCCACGCCTTCGCCCAGCACGAACACCGCTTCATTGAGCATCGGCAGCAGGATTCGGTTCACCACGAAGCCCGGCGCGTCGAAGGCATGGACGGTCGTCTTGCCGATCTTGGCGGCGAAGCCTTCGATCGCCGCGACCGTCTCGGGCGTGGTGGCGAGGCCGCGAATGACCTCCACCAGCACCATCACCGGGACGGGGTTGAAGAAATGGACGCCGACGAAACGGCCCGCGTCGGGCGCGGCCTGCGCCAGCCGGGTGATCGGAATGGAGGAGGTGTTGGTGGCGAGGATGGCGTCGGGCGCAAGAATCTGGCCGACATTGGTGAAGATGGCGCGCTTCACTTCCTCGCGTTCGGTCGCGGCCTCGATCACCAGCTGCGCGCCGGCGAGCGGCGCGATCTCACCTGCCGGCCTGATGCGCAGCAGCGCGGCGTCGGCGTCGACCTGGCTGATCTTCTCCTTCTCGACCGCGCGGGCGAGCAGCTTGGTGATGCCGGCCACGCCCTTTTCAGCGCGGGCAAGGTCGATGTCGGACAGGATGACGTCATAGCCCGCCTGCGCGGCGACCTGCGCGATGCCCGCGCCCATCTGTCCAGCGCCGATCACGCCTACCGTGCGAATGTCCGTCATGCCCAGTCTCTCCTTGTTGAATCGTCCCCATCCCCTTAACCGCGCCGTCGCCCGACGGCCAGAGTGCGGCGCCTATGGAATCCGGGAGGCGATGAATTGTGCGGTCGCAACCTACAGATTGGTGCGGATGCTTCATTTCCGGCTTTGCGCCGGGCCGTCGCCATGGTTAAAAGCCCGCCATGCCTGTTTCCGACTTGATGCCAGCGCCGGCGACCGGACGCTTCGTCGCCGCCGTGCATCATTTCCCGCTGCGCATCTATTTCGAGGACACCGACCTGTCGGGCCTCGTCTACCACGCCAATTATCTCCGCTACATGGAGCGCGCCCGTTCCGACATGCTGCGCATCGCCGGCATCGACCAGCGCGGCGAACATGAAGGCGGCAGCGGCGTCTATGCCGTCACCGACCTCCAGATCCGCTATCGCCGCCCGGCCGGGCTGGACGACGACCTGATGGTGGTCAGCCGTGTCACCGATGTGCGCGCGGCGAGCTGCTCCATTCAGCAGTCAGTCATGCGGGGCGAAGAAGAGTTGACCAACGCCACCATCACCGTCGCCTGGCTGACGCCGCAAGGCCGTCCGCAGCGGCAACCCAAAGCCTGGACCGACATTTTTACCCGCCTTTGCCAAGGGGAAGACATCCACCCATGACCCTCAACCTGCCTGCCGGCGCGATGACCGACGCCGCGACCATTTCCCCGCTCGCCCTGTTCCTTCAGGCCGACATCGTCGTCAAAGGGGTGATGATCGGCCTGCTGCTGGCCAGCATCTGGACCTGGGCCATGATCATCGGCTTCAGCTTCACCCTGCGCAAGGCGAGCAAGGAAAGCCGCAAGTTCGAGGCGGATTTCTGGAAGGCCGAGGATATCGACCGTTTCTATGAGTCGCGCGGCAAGCTGGACTTCCCCGCCGCCAAGGTGATGTCCGCCGGCGTCACCGAATGGCGCCGATCGACCGCGCAGAAGGTGATCGACCGTGAAGGCACCCGCGACCGCCTGTCGACGTCGATGTCTAGCACGATCGCGGCCGAGGTCGACCGCCTGTCCGACCGGCTCAATATCCTGGCCACCATCGGATCGGTCGCCCCCTTTGTCGGCCTGTTCGGCACGGTCTGGGGCATCATGCGCGCCTTCACCTCGATCGCGGCGGAGCAGAACAGCTCGCTCGCCGTCGTCGCGCCGGGCATTGCCGAAGCCTTGTTTGCCACCGCCATCGGCCTGTTCGCGGCGATCCCGGCAGTCATCGCCTACAACCGCTTCAGCCATGGCATCAACCGGCTGGAATCGGGCCTGACGCGCTTTGCCGACGGCTTCTATTCGACCTTGAGCCGTGAACTCGAGGCCCAACGCTGATGGCGATGTCCGGCCCTCCGTCCAGCCGTCGCGGGCGCAATCGCGCGCCGATGGCGGACATCAACGTGACACCGCTGGTCGACGTCATGCTGGTGCTGTTGATCATCTTCATGGTGACCGCGCCGCTGCTGGTGACGGGGGTGCCGGTGAACCTGCCCGAAACCCGCGCCAAGGGGCTGGACCAGGATTCCAAGCCGACGGTCATCTCGATCGACCGCGACGGCGGCATCTTCATCGACGATGCGCAGATCAGCGACGCCGACCTGTCCGATCGCCTGGCCGAGATCGCCTCCGCCAATGCCGGCAAGCCCGAACCGCAGCAGATCTTCCTGCGCGCCGACACCGCGCTCGACTATGGTCGGGTGATGCGGGTGATGGGCGAGCTGAACCGGGCGGGCCTGAACAAGGTGTCGCTGGTCAGCACCGATGCCGGTTCGGACAGCGGCGGTTCAGAATAGGGACCATAGGTCAGCCATATGGATCGCGCGGAAAAAATCGGCCTTGGCGTCGCGACGGCAGGACATGTCCTGCTGTTCGGACTGCTGTCGGCCGGATTCCTGGCCACGCCCAACCCGCTGAAGCTGAAGTCGCCGCCGATGGACGTGAGCCTGGTGGACGAGGTGGCGCTGCAATCGACCGCGCCGCAAATCTCGACCCAGCCGCCCCCTCCCAGCGTCGCGCCGGAACAGGGGCCGACCGAGGACGCCAAGCCAGCGCCGCTGCCCGAGCCGGCACCTGAGCCGACGCCAGCACCGCCCAAGCCGCAGCCAAAACCGACCCCTGCCCCGCCGCCACCCAAGCCGGTGGCGAAGCCGCAACCGCCCAAGCCCAAACCGGCACCGCCGAAGAAGGACGTTGCCAAGACCCCGGCAAAGCCCAAGCCCGCGCCTGAAAAGCCCGCGCCCAAGGCCAAGCCTGCGCCGGAAAAGCCAAAGGCGGCCGCGTCATCCAGACCGGCGAGCAAGAGCGATGCCAAGGCGAAGAGCGACGCCCCCGCACGCGCATCCGGCGCGGGCAAGGCGGACAAGCCCAAGGGGTCGCTGCTGGGCAAGGATTTCCTGAAGGGTATCGACACCAGCGACGACGCGCCGCGCAAGGCAGCGCCGCCGCCCCCCGCCGCTCTGGGGCCGCAGCAGAAGGCTGCGCTCGACGCCGAAATCCGCCGGCAGCTGAAGCCCCACTGGCGCGCACCGTCGGGCGCCGACGCCGACAAGCTGGTCACGCTGCTGGAAGTGCGGCTCGACAAGAATGGCGGCCTGATCGGCACGCCAGAGGTGATCGACCAGCTTGGCGTCACCGCCAGCAACCAGCCGCAGGCCAGGCTACACGCAGAACGCGCGATCCAGGCGGTGAAGCTGGCCGCGCCGTTCCGCAATCTCCCGCCCGAATATTATGACCAGTGGAAATGGCTGCGGCCACTCCGCTTTGACGCGAGGCTGAACCGATGAAGACGACTCTCCTCCGCCGCCTGGTTTTGGCCACGGCAACGCTGGCTGCCGCTCTTTCAGCGCCCGCCATGGCGCAGCTTTCGGTGGACGTCACCGGCGAGATCGACAGCAATCTGAAGATCGCCGTGCCGCCGCTCCCCGCGCAGCAGGATGTCAGCACGCCTGCCGGCACCGCCAGCGAACTGGGCCGCAAGATCGCCGAAGTGATCGCGACGGACCTCAAGGGCTCCGGCCTGTTCGATCCGTCGGGACCGGGCGGCCTGCCCGCCATCACCTTCCCCGAAGTCACATTCCCCCAATATGACAAATGGGGCGCCTATCAGGCGCTGGCGCAGGGCTTCGTCCGCACCACCGGCGGCGAGGCGGACATCACCGTCGGCTGCTATCTCTATGACGTGGCGCTGAAGCAGGAACTGACCCGACAGGGCTATGTCGTCGCCCCGCGCGACTGGCGCCGCGCCGCGCATAAATGCGCCGACGCCATCTATGCCCGTTTGTCCGGCGAAAGCCCCTTCTTCGACAGCCGCATCGCCTATATCGCCGAGAGCGGTCCCAAGAATAATCGCGTCAAGCGGCTCGCCATCATGGATTCTGACGGCGCCAATCACCGGTTCATCACCAACGGCCAGTCGATCGCGCTGACGCCGCGCTTCTCACCCGACTATAAGTCGATCGTCTATGTGAGCTATCTGGGCAGCCGGGTGCGCATCTATGTCTATGACATCGGCACCGGCCAGCAGAAGCTGGTGACGGAAAGCAACAATGCGACCTTCGCCCCGCGCTGGTCGCCCGATGGTCGCAACATCCTCTTCTCCATGGCGGTGGCGGGCAATACCGACATCTATCGCGTGTCGGCGAGCGGCGGGTCGCCGGTGCGCCTCACCAACTCGCCGGGCATCGACGTGGGCGGCAGCTATTCGCCCGACGGCCGCCAGATCGTGTTCGAAAGCGACCGGTCGGGCGGGCAGCAAATCTATGTCATGAACGCCGACGGATCGGGCCAGCGCCGGATCAGCCATGGCGGCGGCCGCTATGCGACGCCCGAATGGTCGCCGCGCGGCGACCTGATCGCGTTCACCAAGCTGTCGGGCGATTTCAAGATCGCGGTCATGTCCCCAACGGGGGACAATGAGCGCATCCTGACCAATGGCTGGCAGGACGAACAGCCGACCTGGTCGCCCAATGGCCGCGTGCTGCAATATTTCCGGACCACGCCGGGCCGGGATGGCAGCAGCCAGGTGTGGCAGGTCGACCTGACCGGCGTGAACGAACGCCGCATCCCGACCCCGCTCAGCGGCTCCGACCCGGCCTGGGGGCCGCTGCTGCCCTGAGATTTCCGGGCATTTCCCCAGCCAGGGCGGAACCCAATCGTCTTGACAGCGTAACGAAGTTCACAGACCCTGTCGCCGCCCCGCGCGGGCGGCAGACAGCGCAATAAGGAGACATACCGATGAAATTGTCCCGCACCTTGCTGATGGCTACCGCCATCATCGCGCTCGCCGCCTGCTCCAAGAAGCCGCCGGCCGAACTGCCCCCCGCCCCCGGCGGCACCGGCGAAACCACCGCGCCGACCGGCCCCACGACGCCGACCGGCCCGGTCAAGGGCAGCCAGGAAGACTTCATCGCGTCGGTCGCGTCGGACCGCATCTTCTTCGGCCTCGACCAATATGATGTCGATGCGGAGGATCAGGCGACGCTCCAGAGCCAGGCGGCCTGGCTCCAGCAGAACCCCGCTGTCCGCGTGACGATCGAGGGCCATGCCGACGAACGCGGCACCCGCGACTATAATATCGCGCTGGGCGAGCGCCGCGCCAATGCGGCGAAGAACTATCTCGCCTCGCTCGGTATCGATCCGGGCCGCATCACCACGGTCAGCTATGGCAAGGAACGCCCGGCCGCGCTGGGATCGGACGAGGCGGCCTGGGCACAGAACCGCCGCGCGGTGACCGTCACTATTCAATATTGATCCACGCGTCAGCGCTGGACATCGAAAGGCCTGCCGGTCCCGTGACCGGCGGGCCTTTTCACATGGCCGCAACAAAGCTGCTGACAAGCGCCCCGTTATGGTCAATATACTTCCTATATATGGGACGCGCCCGATATGTGGGACGCCCTTCAGGACTGGGACGACCATGCAGGACACGGACGAGAAACAGGAACAGGGCGTCAAGGGCACGCAGACGCTGATGCGCGCGCTCGACATCATGGACGAGGTGATCGACGGGCCGATCCGCGCCGCCGACCTCGCCCGCAAGCTCGGCATGAGCAAGACGACCGCGCACCGGCTGGTGCAGGCGTTGCGGTCGCGCAACTATCTGTCGGTTACGCGCGACGGTTTCGCGCTCGGCCCCAAGCTGCTCCAGCTGGGCGTGCTGGCGACCGAGCAGATCGACTATGTGCGCGTCGCCCGCCCCTTCATGGAATTGCTGTCGGAACGCACCGGCTTCTGCGTCTTCGTCGGCAAGCGCGAAGGCGACCATTCCCGCCACCTCGACCGCGTTACCGGCACACAGCGGCTGCGCGTCGCGACCGCGCCGGGGGACCGCCGCCCGGTCGCGGAAACGGGCCTGGGCAAGGCGCTGCTGCTGGACGAGGATGAGGCGACATGGGAACGGCTCTATGTCGAGGCGAAGGGCGGCAAGGCCGGCCGTGCCCAGATCGATGCCTTTCTGGAGGAAATGCGCACGCACAAGGCGCGGGGCGAAGTCCTGCACGACAGCGAGCTTGGCGACGGGGTCCGTTCGATCGCTGTGCCGATCCGCGACGCCAAAGGCCAGATCTGCATCGCCATCTCGATCGCCAGCGCGGCCCATTATCTGACCGACGACC
Organism: Sphingobium sp.; assembly: GCF_035511395.1. Classification (GTDB taxonomy): domain Bacteria; phylum Pseudomonadota; class Alphaproteobacteria; order Sphingomonadales; family Sphingomonadaceae; genus Sphingobium. The sequence goes on along the minus strand of NZ_DATKFP010000360.1, from coordinate 29,188 downwards.
TGCGTCCGGGGCTGGCCGAACAGGTGATGCGATCGGCCGAGCAGATTGGCGGCGCGGTGGGCTATAGCGGACCACGGCGATAGGAAAAGCCGCGCTTAACTTCGCACATTTCCTGCATATTCTGAAATTTTCGAACAGGCGCGGGACATTTTCGGTCAAGTCCCGGCAGAATATAGCTGACCGCCCGACGATAGGACAGGGCTTCGAGACAAGGAGGGCGCGAACCACAGGAGTGGCCGCGCCCTTTCAGTTTGGGGAGGAACGAAATGCTTACATCCGGTAGGTCAGGCCGAAGGTGAAGGTGCGGCCGATCCGGGTTTCGAACAGCGTGTCCTGGCGTTGGCTATCGATGTAGAGACGGTTCTGCTCGTCGGTCAGGTTCTGCGCCTCGACAATGATCTTCAGGCGGTCGGTGACATTGTAGCTGGCCGACGCGTCCATGTAGAAGGTCTTGGCGTTGCCCTGAAGGTCGCTGCCGGGCGAAGCCGGAATGCCACGGATGAACGAGCTGCGGAAATTGCCCGTGGTGCGGATGCTGAACTTGTCATCCTCATAATAGAGCGTGCCCGACGCGGTGTTCGGCGACAGGCCCACCAGGTCGGCCGTGGTGGTCACGGTCGGAACGCCGTTCACGCTGGCGAGGATGTAATCGATCTTCGACGTGACATGGGTGTAGTTGGCCAGCACGCCAAAATTACTGAAGAAGCCGTCGAGGAAGGTGAAGGGAATCTGGGCATTCAACTCGATACCCTTGAGCTTGCCGCCCGGTGTGTTGAAGGGCTGCGACACGGTGAACAGCTCATCCGGCGAGGTATTGCTGTTTTCCAGCAGCGCATTGGGCAGACCCAACTGGTTGAACGGGATCTGGCTGTTCACATTCTGGATGAAGCTCTTGATATCCTTGTAGAAGAAGGCGGCCGAGAGCAGCGAACCGGGGCGGAAATACCATTCCACCGCGACATCGAAGGTATTGGCGCGGATCGGGTCGAGAAACGGATTGTTGACGTTGCCGACGCGCGTGACCGGATTGACGCCGCTGGTCGGAGTCAGCAGACCAAGTTCGGGCCGCGCCAGCACCTTAGCCCCGGAGAAACGGACGAGCAGATTGTCGATCGGCTCGACCACGAGGTTGGCCGACGGCAGCCAGTCGTCATAGCTGTTCCTGGCCGCCGCGAACTGACCGGCCAAGCCGGTGGGCGAAGCGGCATTGGCAACGGTGATGTAGCCCGACGACAACATGTCGGTCTTGACGTAGCGCACACCGACATCGCCGCGAACGCCGAAGCCGATCGCGTCGCGCAGGTCGAAATTGGCCATGAGATAGCTGCTCATGACTTCTTCGCGCACCCGGCTGCGCCCGCCGCCGCATTCGACGCCACAATAGCGGACCGCGTCGAAGTTGAAGGTGCTGGCCCATTTGTCGGGGTCGATCGCGACCCAGCTGGACGGCGCGCCATTGCCCCAAAGCTTGTCGACGCCGGTGATAGTGGTGGTGATGTCGGCCAGCGTCGTGCCCGTCGGCAGGGCGCGGACGACGGTGTCGGCATTATAGGGGCGCAGGAAGGTGGAGAGGAAGTTGCTGCGGCGATATTGCGCGCCCGCCTTGATCGAGAAGGCGTCGCTGACCGTCCATTTCAGGTTGGTTTCGGCAGTCATGTTGTCGGTGGTGTTCTTCGAGGGCTTGCCCTGGAAGCTGAAGCCGCCCAGCACCGTGCCGTCGGCAAGGCCGGGTGCGTAGTTGAAGCTGGCCGGATCATTGACGTCGATGCCGAAGCCCAGCGTCGGAGTGGTGCCGCCCTTGCTGTAGTCGATCGAGAAACCATCGGTGTCGATGGCGTCCATGAAGGTCTGAAGGCGCTTCTTGCCGTCCCAGATCGACCGGTTGAAACCGACGATGCCGCTGACTTCGAGACTGTCGTTCAGGCGACGGCGGAAGTTCAGGTTCGCCTGCTTGAAGGTCGACACGAAATGATCGACCAGACCTTCCGAGCGGACATCGACGCCGTCGAACACGCCCTGCACCAGCGAGCCATTCTCGTCGAACTCGATATCCCGCACCGACGTCATCGGCTGGCCATTATTGGCGGCCGAACGGGCGAAGGAGATGGCCGCGATATAATTGTCGCGCCGTGTCACCTCGAAGCGCGAATAGAGCATGTCGAGCGAAATGTCGGTGTCGTCGTCGGGGTTGAACTGAAGGGTCAGCGATCCGCCGATACGCTCCTGATTCTGTTCTGAATTGAGGTAGCGCGGAATGCGCGGCAGGAAGGCGCCGCTGCCCGGCGTGTTGGGCAGGTCGTCCCGGCGCAGATCGTAGATGGCCTGATAGGCGGCGCTGGTGCTGGTGCGCGGATTGCCGGTCGAGCAGTTGAGTGCGTCGGTACCCTTGAGGGCGCTGTCGCCCGGATTTTGCGGGGTGAAACCGATCGGCGAGCAGAAGCCGCCATTGGTGTTCGCCGACAGGATATCGACCGACGAATAGCCGACTTCGCGGATGTGGCGCTTCTGATAGGCGACCGAACCGAGGATGCCGAAGCCGCTATCGCCGAACTTCTTCGACACCAGCAGCGAGGCGCGCGGATCGACCTCCTTCGACAGTTCGTTATAGACGCCGCGCGCGGTCATGGAGAGGACGAAATCCTCTTTCTGGTCCATCGGCTTGGGGGCGCTCAGGTCGACGGTCGCGCCGAGCGAGCCTTCCTCCACATCGGCCGACGGCGTCTTGCGTACCGACAGGGCCGAGAAGATTTCGGTCGGGAAGACGTTGAAGTCGAAACTGCGGCCGTTATTGCCCGCGCCATAGATGTCGGACGAGCCGGTCTGCGACGTGCCTTCCATGCCGTTGATACGGGTGCGGGTGAATGCCGGGCCAAGGCCGCGGACCGAGATGTTGCGGCCTTCACCGCCGTCGCCGCGCTGGAGCGCGATGCCCGGCACGCGCTGCATCGATTCAGCGAGGTTGGAGTCGGGGAATTTGCCGATGTCTTCGGCGACGATCGAGTCGATCGCGGCGGCTTCCTGGCGCTTCATGCCCAACGCGCTGTCGAGCGAGGCGCGGAAGCCGGTGACGACGATGTCGGCGGTTTCCTGATCCTGCTGCGGCGCGGCGGCAGACTGGTCCTGCGCGATGGCCGTTCCTGCGATGAACATGGTGGACGCGATGGCAATGGTCGAGCTGCGACGCGCGAAAGCTGCACGGGTAACGTGGCGCAACATAATATCCTCCCCTTTTATCCGGCTATTTCTGCCGAATGCTCCACTATGTGGAACTGTCATTCATTGTAGCGGATTCTTTGCGCCTTTGCTACAAAAATCATTATATGATCGCATGTGCCACATTGTGAAAAATATTATGGTTAAGGAACAAGAGGCTTGCGAGGCACGAAGTCCCGCCATATGGTCCGCGAAACTAATTTATGGGACGGAGAATCCCTTGCGCTATTTGGTCCCGCTTGCTCCTGCTCGGCGCGGGCCGCACGAATCACCGCCTCTGCACGGGCGGCTGTCTTGGGGGAATGCGCCCGTCCCGGCGCGTTCCCCCATTTTCATTCCCGATGACCGGATCACCCTGCCATGCTGCCAAGCCTCCTTCTGATAATGGCGGCGGCTGCCGCACCCGAAACACGAACATTCGACCTGAGCACTGCCTCGCCGCTGCGCCAGCAGGTCTATCGGCCCGGCGGTCATGGCATGGAGCCGGGCGGAACCCCGTCCGACTATCTGTTCTCGGTCGCCCTGCCGGAAGGCAATTATCGGGTGACGGTTCGGCTGGGCGATACACGCGCGGCAGGCGACACGACGGTGAAGGCCGAAGCGCGGCGGCTGATGCTGCGCAACGTCGCGACCCGCAGGGGGCAGTTCGTCGAGCGCAGCTTCCTGGTCAATATTCGCACCCCCGCCCTGCCGCCGCCGCCCGCCAACGCGCCAGGCGGGCAGCGGGTACGGCTCACTCCGCGTGATGCACAGGAATATACGTGGGACGACAAGCTGACGCTGGAATTTCTGGGCAAGCCGCAGGTGACGTCGGTGACGATCGCGCCGGTCGAGGCGCCGACGCTCTATCTGGCGGGCGATTCGACCGTGACCGACCAGTTTGCCGAGCCGGCCGCCAGCTGGGGCCAGATGCTGCCCGCGCTGCTGGACGAAAGGATCGCGGTCGCCAACCATGCCAAGTCCGGCGCGACGCTCAAATCCTTCCTGACCGACCTGCGTTTCGACAAGCTGCTGTCGGGGATGAAGGCGGGCGACTGGCTGTTCATCCAGTTCGGCCATAATGACCAGAAGAAGGAATGGCCGCAGACCTATGTCGATGCGGACGTCACCTATCCGGCTTATCTGCGCAGCTATATCGCCGAGGCGCGGCGGCGCGGCGCGCATCCGGTGCTGGTGACGTCGCCCGAGCGGCGCAATTTCGACGCGCAGGGAAAGATCAAGGATACGTTGGGCAGCTATGCCGCAGCGGTCCGCAAGGTCGCGGCGCAAGAGGGGGTGCCGCTGGTCGACCTCAATGCCGACAGCCGGGCCATCTATGAAGCGCTGGGGCCAGAGATCGCACCGACCGCCTTCAACGAGGGCGGCGCCGACAAGACGCACCATAATAATTATGGCGCATGGCTACTGGCGAACGCGGTAGCGGAGCGGATCAGGGCGCAGATTCCCGAACTGGCGCCGCATGTGACGATGCCGGCCTTCGTCCCGGCGAAACCGCCTACCGCAAGCGCCGTGACGATCGTCCCCAGCCTGATCCATAGCGACCAGCGACCCGCAGGCAGTTGAGCCGTTGCCTACAACCATATCCCATTTGACTAGAATGTGGGACGATGTTACCAAATATAGGTCCAATGTTCCATAATATGGTTCAACGAGGGGAAGCCATGACCGTCCACGCCTTCAAGATGCAGCTAAAGCCCGGCGTGGTAGAGGAATATCGGCGTCGCCATGACGAAATCTGGCCGGAGCTGTCCAGCCTGCTGACCGATTCGGGCATCTACGACTATTCCATCTTCCTGGACGAGGACACGCTGAGCCTGTTCGCGGTGCTGAAGCTGCGCGATGACAATCGCCGCGACACGCTGCCCGATCATCCGGTGATGAAGCGCTGGTGGGACTATATGGCCCCGCTGATGGAGGTGCAGCCCGGCAACCAGCCGCAGGAATGGCCGCTCCCCCTGCTGTTCCACATGGACTGAGCCAGGACTGATGCGCTCCTTCATCGCCGCCCTCGCTCTTGGCTCTTCGCTGGCCCCGCCCCTGCTCGCGCAGGAAGCAAAGCCGACCGCCAACCTTTCCGCCCCGGTCAAGACGTTCGGCCGCGTATCCTATGATGCGCGATCGCTGATGATCGACGGCAAGCGGATGGTGATCTGGTCGTCGGAATTCCACCATTTCCGCCTGCCCTCGCCCGATCTGTGGCGCGACATCCTGCAGAAGATGAAGGCGAGCGGCTTCAACAGCGTCGCCGTCTATTTCGACTGGGGTTTCCACAGCCCGAAAAAGGGCGTGTACGACTTTAGTGGTATCCGTGACATCGACCGGCTGCTGACGATGGCGGAGGAGGAAGGCCTCTACGTCATCACCCGCGCCGGTCCCTATGTGAATGCGGAACTGTCACGCGGCGGCTTTCCCGGCTGGCTGGTCAACCAGCGCGCCCGCGCCCGTACCGACGATCCCGATTATATGGCGGCGGCCGACGAATGGCTGACGAAGGTCAACGCGATCATCGCCAAGCACCAGATCAACAATGATCCCGGCCGCAAATATGGCGTGATCCTGCACCAGATCGAAAATGAGCTGGCGATGACCACGCCGGCGCAGCGGCGCTACATGGATCATCTCTATGCCAAGGCGCGGGCCGACGGCATCACCGTGCCGCTGTTCCACAATGACCAGGGCCGCAACGGTTATTGGGCGCCGGAAAGCAGCAAGGTCGAGAAGGTCGTCCACGGCCCGAACGACATGTATGCGTTCGATGGCTATCCCGGCGGCACCTGCACCGTGGACGGCAAGCCGACGCGCGGATCGGCCGCGCCCGACTGGGGCTATTATGGTCCGGGCGGCGCCAAGGGCGGCGCATCGGCCTCCCCCGACACGCCCGGTTTCCTGGCCGAATTCGGTGGCGGCTGGTTCGACTATTGGGGTTCGAACGGCGGCTATGAATGCAACGCGATCCAGCGCGGCAAGCGGTTCCAGCGCGTCTTTTACGGCACCAACCTGGCCAACGGCATCGGCATCCAGAGCTTCTACATGGGCTATGGCGGCACCAGCTGGGGCTGGCTGCCCGCGCCGGTGGTGTTCAGCAGCTATGATTATGGCTCCGCCATTTCCGAGCCGCGCGAGATTCGCGAGAAGGCACTGGAAATGAAGCAGCTGGGCGGCCTGATCGCCTCCGTCCCCGACATGGCCGGCATGATCCCCGCCGGCACGCCGGAGATCAGCTCGCCCAATATCCAGGTCTATCACAACAAGAGCCCGGAGACGGACGCGCGCTTCCTGATGGTGACGCACAAGCCGTCCAACGGGCAGACCAGCGACAGCTTCAGCTTCACCGCCGACCTGCCCGATGGCCGCTATACCGTGCCGATGCAGCTTAATGGCTTTGACGCCAAATGGCTGGTCGCGGGCGTGACGCTGGGCGGGCAGCGGCTGGTCTATTCCAGTTCCGAACTCCAGTCGGCGCAGCAGATCGACGGCAACGACCTGATCCTGCTTTATGGCCGCGCCGGTGAGGCGGGCGAGACGGTGCTGCGCTATGCGTCCGCGCCCAAGGTGACGGTGCTGGAAGGCCAAGCGCGCAGCGCGTTCGATGCGGCCAAGGGCGACCTGAAGCTGGATTACAGCCATCAGGGCCGCGCCGTGCTGCGGATCGAGGGGGGCGGGCGTCCGCCGCTGACCCTGATCCTGGCCGACGAGGCAGAGGGTGCGCGTTACTGGCGCGAGAAGGACATGCTAGTGCGCGGGCCGGCGCTGGTGCGCAGCGCTGGTGCCAAGGGCGGTTCGCTGGCGCTGACCGGCGATACGAGTGCGGCCAGCCCGCTCGAAATCTGGGCGCCCAGGGCGGTCCGCTCGGTCAGCTGGAACGGCGCGAAGGTGACGACGAAGGCGACAGCCATCGGCAGCATCGCATCGATCCAGCCGCTCGCCGGCCCCGCCGATGTCACGCTGCCGGCGCTGACCGACTGGCGCATGGTACAGGGGTCGCCCGAGGCGCAGCCCGGTTTCGACGACAGCGGCTGGCAGGCGATCGACAACCGATCCTATGCCAGCACCACCGCCAAGCCCGACGGCCAGCCCAATATGCTGATGGACGCCTATGGCTTCCATGACGGCGATGTCTGGTATCGCGGCCGCTTCACCGGGTCGCCCGATGCCAAGGCGCTGTCGCTTTATTATGGCGCCGGCGGTTCGGGACTGGTGCAGGCCTGGGTCGACGGCAAGTTTATCGGCGAAGGCGAAACGCCCAGCGGCCTGCCGCGGCCGATCACCACCGGCACGGCGCGCTTCGCCCTGCCGGCGGAGGCGCAGGCGGCGGGCGAGCATGTCCTCTCCGTCATGGTCCGCAACAATGGCCATAATTGGGATCTGGACAGCGACGATTTCCACAAGGAAGCGCGCGGCCTGGTGTCCGCATCGCTGGAGGGCGGCCCGAGCGGACGCAGCTTCGCGGTGCCGATCAACTGGAAGATCCAGGGCAAGCAGGGCGGCGAGGATCTGCCCGATGTCGCCCGTGGCCCAGCGAACAATGGCGGCCTTTATGGCGAACGGATGGGCTGGCACCTGCCCGGCTTCAACGACAGCGCATGGGCCAAGGCCAGCGTGCCCGCGACCCAGGCGACGGCCGGGACGAGCTGGTATCGCACCAGCTTTGCCCTGAACGTCCCCAAGGAGCAGGACGCGACCATTGGCCTCAGCTTCGGCGACGCCAGCAAGCCGCGTTCGCAGGTCCGTTACCGTGTGCTGGTCTTCGTCAATGGCTGGAACATGGGGCAGTTCATCGCCCATGTCGGGCCGCAGCGGACCTTCCCCATTCCCGAAGGCATCCTGAATCACAGGGGCCAGAACCATGTCGCGCTGGCCGTCACGTCCGACGGTCAGCCGGGCGATGCGCTCGAAGCCGTGCGCCTCGTCACCCTACGCAATGTGAAAGGCGGTCTGCCGGTGCAGATGGTGACCGCGCCAAACGCACCTTCAGACCTCAAGGAGACCAAGTAAGTGGCCGCTCTCACCCATGATGTACCGCGCCAGCAGGTCGTCGAATCCATCGACCAGCTGATGGACAATCTCGTCAATATCAAGGACGAGACAGGCGAATTCCTGCTCCATCTGGAAGATGGCCGCATCATCGACACCAAGGGCTGGGCCGGATGGGAATGGACCCATGGCGTCGGCCTGTTCGGCATGTGGCGCTATTTCGAGCAGACCGGCGACCAGAAGGCGCTTGGCATCATCAAGCAGTGGTTCGAGGATCGCTTTGCCGAAGGCACGCCGACCAAGAATATCAACACGATGGCCCCGTTCATCACGCTGGCCTATCTGTATGAATATGAGCCCGACCCGCGCTACATCCCCTATCTGGACGTCTGGGCCGAATGGCTGATGGCGGCCGATGGCCTGCCCAAGACCGAGGAAGGCGGGTTCCAGCATATCGTCTATAATGACGAGAATCCGGGCGAGATGTGGGACGACACGCTGATGATGTCGGTCCTGCCGCTGGCCAAGATCGGCCTGCTGCTGAACCGCCCCGCCTATATCGAGGAAGCCAAGCGCCAGTTCCTGGTTCATATCAAATATCTGTTCGATACCAAGACGGGTCTCTGGTTCCACGGCTGGGACTTCAACGGCCGCCACAATTTCGCGCAAGCGCTGTGGGCGCGCGGCAATTGCTGGGTGACGATCGCCATTCCCGAGATCATCGAGATTCTCGACCTGCAGGACGGCGATTTCTTCCGCACCTTCCTGATCGATACCCTTGCGGCACAAGTGAAGACGCTGGCCGAGACGCAGGACGCCGATACCGGCCTGTGGCACACGCTGATCGTCGATCCGACCAGCTATCTGGAAGCATCGGCCACCGCCGGCTTCGCTTATGGCATCCTGAAGGCCGTGCGGAAGGGCTATCTGCCCCGCCATTATGAGGACGTCGGCATCAAGGCGGTGCGCGGCGTGCTCGCCAATATCGACGAGGCGGGCGAACTCCAGCAGGTCAGCTTCGGCACCGCGATGGGCGACACCCAGCAATTCTACAAGGATATCGCGCTGACCTCCATGCCCTATGGCCAGAGCCTGGCCATCTGCGCACTGGGCGAGTTCCTGCGCACCTATATCTGACGGTAGGACAGTCGGATGAGGATCGGCGTTGGAAGGACGATCAGCATTCGGCTCTGCTGAAGGATGCCGTCGGCGCCCCGTGCGCTGGCGGCATTTTTCATGCCGATGTAAGTCGACAAGCTGAACATGTTGGGCTTGCGATAGTCTCACATAATATTATAGATGTTCACTATGTGGCACAGGAATGAGATTCCTTTTGGCCATGGCGACGCGGCGGCAAGAGCATAACCGATCCATCGCGGCGAGCCAGAATGATTAGGCGGAGGATCCGAATTGCCCGAGACTGCCCCACCCGCAAGCCGCCCTGGAGGCCGTCCGGTTCGCCTGCAAAATTACCTCGCCTATGGCTCGAACGACGTGCTGGGCGCGGGCTCGATGGCGGTCATCTCCGGCTGGGTGCTGATCTTCTACACCCAGTTCTGCGGCCTGACCGCGGGACAGGCGGCGACCATCTTCGCAGTGGCGCGCATCCTCGACGCCTTCGCCTCGCCGATGATCGGCTATATCTCCGACCATTTCGGATCGACCTGGCTGGGCCGCAAATTCGGCCGCCGCCGCTTCTTCATCCTCGCCGCCATTCCGCTGCTGCCCAGCTTCGCGCTGATGTGGCTGCCAGGGCAGGGCTTCTGGTATTATCTCGTCAGCTATGTGCTGTTCGAACTGGTCTACGCGATGGAGATCATCCCGTTCGAGACGCTGGCCGCCGAAATGTCGACCGACTATCGCACCAAGGCGAAGTTCGCCGGATCGCGCATCCTCTTCGGTCAGGCGTCCGCGATTCTCGCCGGCTTCCTGCCGCTCTGGCTGATCAACGCGCTCGGCCGAGACAGCGCCGACACCTTCTTCTACATGGGCATCATCTTCGCCGCTTTGTTCATGGTGACGGCGGGGCTGCTCTATCTGTTCAGCTGGGAACGGCATATGCCCGGATCGCTGGACGCCGTGCCTGAGCGGACACAGGGCGGCGGCGCGGGACAGGCCTTGAAGGCGCTTTACCGCAACCTCTTCTCGACCATGCGCATCCGCGCCTTCCGCCTGCACCTTGGCATGTATCTGGGCGGCTATATCAGCCAGGACATCTTCAACGCGGCCTTCACCTTCTTCGTGATCTTCGCGCTGGCCGGCTCCACCGCGATCGCGTCGGGCCTGCTAGGCACCATGTATATCGTCCAGTTCGTGGCGGTGATCATCGCCATCAACCTTGCGCTGCGCGCCTCGCCCAGCCGCGCCTATCAGGTCGCCGCCGCCGACTTCGCGGTGGGTGTGTTCGCGCTCATCGGCCTGTGGCTGCTCGGCGTCCCCGCCACTTCGCCCTGGATCTGGCTGCCGATCATCCTTTCCGGCCTCGGTCGCGGCGCGCTCAACTATATCCCCTGGGCGACCTATAATTACATGGCCGACGTGGACGAGATCGTCACCGGCCAGCGGCGCGAGGGCAGCTTCGCGGGCGTCATGACCTTCGTGCGCAAGGCGACGCAGGCCGCCGCCGTCGCGGGCGTGGGCTTCATCATGCAGGCGGGCGGTTTCGTGTCGGGGGCGCAAAGCCAGAGCCACGGCGCGATCCTGACCATGGCTCTGCTGCTGGGTGTGGGCACGGTCGGCTGCCTGTCCTTCGGCATTTGGGTGTCCACGCGCTTCCGCCTCAGCCCCGCGACCCACGACATATTGATGCGCGAGATCGAGCATCTGCGCAGCGGCGCGCGCACGCCCAGCTCGCCCGGCGCGGCGCTGGTCGTGGAGGATCTGTCGGGCTGGCGCTACGACCAGCTGTGGGGCAACAACCCGGTGGCGCAATTGGCCGCGAAATAGGGACCAAAAATAAGGGGATGAGGATGACGGGACGGATGATGCTTGGCGCGACGCTGCTGTTCGCGCTCGCCACGACGCCGGCGCAGGCGGACAACTGGTCGCGCAGCTGGATGGCCGCGCCGCTGGTGTCGAAGGCGCCGCCCGAAAAGCGCCCCGACCTCAACAACCGCACCCTGCGGCAGGTCGTCCGCATCAGCAGCGGCGGCCAGCGCATCCGCCTGCGCCTGTCCAACGAAATGTCGACCCAGCCGCTGCTGCTGGGCACGGTCCATGTCGCGCTCGCGGGCGAAAATGGCGAGACGCTGCCCGGCACCGATCATGTCGTGACCTTCAACGAGGCGCAGGGCGCGACCATCCCCGCCCGCGCGCCCCTGCTCAGCGATCCGATCGCGATGGCAGTGAAGCCGCTGAGCCGGCTCACCATCAGCATTCATTTGCCGCAGGGCGCGCCCGATGCGACCGTCCACAGCTATTCGGCCGCCACCGGCTGGACCGCACCAGGCGACCAGACGGCAGCGACCAGCCTGTCGGGCTCGACCACGCTTGGTCCGCGCGTCATCATCTCCGGCGTCGAGGTGGAAAGCCGCAAGCCCGGCACCACCATCGTCACGCTGGGCGATTCCATCACCGATGGCGTGCGCGCCACACCCGACAGCAACCGCCGCTGGCCCGACCTGCTGGCCGAGCGGCTGCAAAAGGCGGGCCGCACCTCGGTCGGCATCGCCAATGCCGGGATCAGCGCAAACCGGCTGCTGTCCGAAGGCGATGGCTATAACGCCCTCGCCCGGTTCGACGCCGACGTGCTGGCCGTGCCCGGCGTCACCCATGTCGTGATCCTCGAAGGGGTGAACGACCTTGGCAACGCCGCGCGCAGCCAGCAGCCGATGCTGCCGGCCGAAGCGCTGATCGGCGCCTATCGCCAGATGATCGCCCGCGCCCATGACCGGGGCGTGAAGGTCATCCTCGCCACCATCCTGCCCTACAAGGGCGCGGGCTATTGGAGCGCGGAGGGCGACGCCGCGCGCATGGCCGTCAACGCATGGATCCGCGACAACAGGGAAGCCGACGGCTTCGTCGATCTCGACAAGGCGATCGCCGACCCCGCCGAACCCGCTCGCATGGCCAAGCCCTATGATGTGGGCGACGCGCTCCACCCCAATGATGAAGGGTTCCGCGCCATGGCTGCCGCCTTCGACCTGAAGCTGTTCCGATGATCGCATCGCTGCTGATGCTGGCCACCGCCGCGAGCGGTCCTGTCGCGCCCAAGCCGCTGTTCCGCGATCCGGTGCATGACGGCGCGGCCGACGCATCGACCGTGCGCGACGCAAAGACAGGCGAATGGGTGATGTTCTACACCAACCGCCGTGCCAACATTGCGCGGGCGGATGCGAAGGATGTCAGCTGGGTCCATGGCACCGCCATCGGCGTCGCCCGGTCGATGGATGGCGCGCATTGGCGCTATGACGGCATCGCCGACATTCCCAAAGCCTGCACCGGCGACACGCTCTGGGCGCCCGAAGTGCAGTGGCTGAAGGGCGAGTGGCATATGTGGCTGACGGTGGTGCCGGGCGTCTTCCGCGACTGGAATGCGCCGCGCTTCATCGTTCACCTGACCAGCCCGGACCTCAAAAAATGGACCTGCGGCGAGCGGCTGGAACTGGGTTCGGACCGGGTGATCGACGCCAGCGTCCTCGCTTTGCGAAAAGGCGGCTATCGCCTGTTCTTCAATGACGAGAAGCAGAACAAGGCGATCGTCACCGCCGACAGCCCGGACCTGATCCACTGGACGGTCAAAGATCGGCTGACGCAAACGCCGGGCGAAGGACCGAAGGCGTTCCGCTGGAAGGGCCGGTACTGGCTGATCTCCGACGCGTGGAAGGGGCTGTTGGTCATGCGCTCCGACGATGGCGAACAGTGGACGACGCAGCCCGGCCATATCCTCGCGACGCCCGGCACCCAGCCGACCGACCGCGCCAAGGGTCAGCATCCCGACATCGTCGTCGCCGGCGACCGCGCTTATATCCTCTATTTCGTCCATCAGGAGGGCGAGGATGAGGCGAAGGCCGACCCCGAATATTATCGCCGCACCGTGCTCCAGATCGCTGAACTCAAGGAAAAGGACGGCGTCATCAGCGTCGATCGCGACGCGCCGACCCATGTCCGCCTAAAACCCTGAGGCCGTTTTCCTGCACTGCAAAAGCGGCTAGGACCGAGGGGATGAAAAGCCCCAAGAAGAAGCCGCCGACGATCAAGGAAGTCGCCGCCCGCGCCGGCGTGTCGGTCATGACCGCATCCCGCGCGATCAACGGCAAGGCGCTGGTCAGCGCCAAGGCGCAGCGGGCGGTGGAACAGGCGGTGGCGGATCTGGGCTACGTCCCCAACGCCTCGGCCCGCGCGCTGGCGGGCAGCGCCGACCGCCGCGTCGCGCTGCTGCACAGCAACAGCACCACATCGGCCTATCTCGGCGAACTGCTGCTCGGCGCGCTGGGCGAGGCACCGCAGCGGCATCTCCATCTGGTGGTGGAGCAATGCGCGCCCGGCGCCTTCGCCCCGGAAATCGTCGAGCAGGTCGCCAAGGCGCATGTCGCGGGCGTAATCCTGCCGCCGCCGCTCTGCGACTGGGCGGAACTGGTGGAACTGTTGCAGGCGCGCGACATCGCCGTGGTCGGCATCGCGCCCGACCGCGAAGGCGCGGGGATGCTCTCGGTCGGGACCGACGACCGCCACGCCGCCTATGACCTGACCCGTCATCTGATCGACCTTGGCCATCGCCGGATCGGCTTCATCGAGGGCAATCCCCGCCACCGTGCGAGTGCGCGCCGCTTGCAGGGCTTTCGCGACTGCCTGGCCGATTGCGGCATCGACCTGGACGAGCGCTGGATCGTGCCGGGCGACTTTTCCTATCGCTCGGGCCTCGACGCGGCGGAGCAGCTGCTCGGCCTCGACACCCCGCCCAGCGCCATCTTCGCCTGCAATGACGACATGGCGGCCGCCGCCATCACCGTGGCGCACCAGCGCCGGATCAACGTGCCGGCGGACGTCACCATCTGCGGCTTCGACGATACGCCGCTGGCCAGCGCGATCTGGCCGGCGCTGACCACGATCCGCCAGCCGATCCGCGACATGGCGCGCGAGGCGATCGGATTACTGGGCGCGCATTTCCGTAACGAGGATGAAGGCGCGGCGGATGAGGCACTCGGACGGGTGAAGCTCGACTATCAGCTCATCCGCCGTCAGTCGGATGCGATCCCGGCGCGGCACTAGAGCATCGTGCGCAAAGGTAGGAACCGGTTTGCGCTTAAAACGATGCGAAAACAAAAATTGGAGCGCGCGACCTGCGTCTGATTTAACGCAGCGCGCTCTAAGGCGTCACAAGAACCCGACCTGCCGCAACCACCCCTCGCACAGCAGCGGCCAGACGGACGCCGGCAAGCCCTCCGTATCGAGCGCAAAGCCATGCGGGGCGTCGGCGAAGACATGGAGTTCCGCGCTTCCCCCCGCCGCGATCAGCGCGCCGTGCAGGCGGCGCGCATTTTCCGCCGGCACCACCGGATCATTGCCGGCATAGACGATGAACACCGGCGGCGGATCGGGGAGCAACTGCGCGTCGGGCTGGAGCGCGTCATAGAGCGCCTGCTTCTCCACCGGCGGCAGGGGCGGCTTGTCGGCGACGATCGTCCGCCCCTTCGCATTGGTGGAGATGGGCGCATAGCCCACCACCAGCACGTCCGGCCGTTGCGGCTCCACGAAACCCCACTCAGCCGGATAGTCCGCGATCAGGCAGGAGGCGAGATGTCCGCCCGACGACAGTCCGACCACGCCCAGCCCGTCAGCCGCGAAACCACCATTTTCAAGACCTCTGGCGCGGATCATCCGCATCGCCTCCAGCGCATCGTCCAGCGGCGCGGACGGGCCGGTGCCGGCATGGGGAAAGCTATGGATCAGGACGAAGGCATGATAGCCGAGCGCATTCAGCCAGCGCGCCACCTGCACGCCCTCCCGCCCCGCCATCAGCGCGGTGTAGCCGCCCCCGCCCAGCACCAGCATCGCCCGGCCATTGGGCGTTTCGGGCGCATAGCCCAGCAGCACCGGCCGATCGACGGCGGTGACGACTGCCGCTTCTGGCACAGCCGCTTCATCCTCCAGCGTGAAAGCGCCGCTCGCCGCGCCACGCAGCGGCCAGACCAGATCAGCAGCCAGCATCTTGTGTCTCCATCGGGCATCCGTGGGTCGGATACGCCTCGCCATCCAGCTCGACCGCCTCGCGCACAACCTCGACACGGTCGCCCGCGTCGCGCATTTCGTAGAATTTCGCCAGCGCCCGCTTGAACGGGCGATGCAGCACCATCATCAGCCGCCCGTCGAACGCGCGGAAGATCATGCCATGACCGCTGTCGCGCTCGACCAGCGGGCCAAGCTGTTCCCACGGCCCGGCGATCGTCCCACTCTTCGACCGCGCCTGCGCCTGGACATAGCCATCCCTGCCCCAGCTCGACCAGAGCATCAGCAGGGTGCCGGTCTTCGTGCGGAACAGCTCCGGCCCGTCGGTGACATAGCCGGTGTCGCCCTCGGGCTGCTTCTGGCCGACCACCCAGTCGGCGTCACTGGCGCGGAACAGCAGGCGCGGCTTGCCGGCGGGCGAGAGCTCGTCCTTCAGCGGCAGCGCCTCGATCATGCCGACGCCCATCTGCAACCATTCATGGGCATAGACCATCCACGGCTTGCCCGCCGCATCGACATGCAGCGTGCCGTCGAGGGTCATGTCGCTCGCCGCCGTCGGCGGTTCGCCCCTGTGGATAAGTGTGTAGGGACCATCAACCCGGTCCGCCACGGCCAGCAGGGTGGCGCGCCGATAGAGGGGGCGCTTGCCCGTCGAAGCGATCACCGCCTTGTCATTGTGGAAGGTCGCGAACAGATGCCAGCGCCCCTTCCACATATGGACTTCGGGCGCCCAGCCGCCCTCATTGGCCCAGCTGTTTTCGGGCAGGGCGAACACCAGCTTTGGTTTCTGCCAGTGGGCGAGGTCGCCGCTGGCATAGGCCATGATGCCCACCCGCCTGTCGCCCGTCACCGCCGGGTCGTTCTTCGAGAAGAGCCAGTAGGTCTTGCTCCCATCCTCTGCGACCACCCACGGATCATGGATGCGCAGATGCGATGTCAGCAGCGGCGCGTCGGCCGCCCCGACCGGAACCGACAGGCCCAGCAGCAGGGCGGCCAGCAGCATCCGCATCAGCTGGCCAGCCGGTTGCCGTAGCCGATGATGAGCGTGGCGAAGATCAGCAGGCCGACCCCGCTCCACACCATGCGGCGCACGGCCGGCGCGGCGTCCTTCCACTCGCGGAAGGCGAAGCCCCAGCAGGTGCCGAAGATGATGATCGAGGCCATGTGCAACGTCCAGCTGGAAAAGCCGAAGCGGCCCATCTGGCTTTCGCCCATCGTGTAGAAGAAGAACTGGAAATACCAGGCCGTACCCGCCACCGCGCAGAGCAGGAAATTGGGCAGCAGCCTGGGGCGATGGCCGCTCGCATCCGCCGCGCCGGTCCACTGGCCTGCCGACCTGTTCTTCGCGATCAGCCAGCCGCACCAGAGCGCGTTGGTGATGAGGCCGCCGAACATGACGAGGCAGAGCGTCGGCAGGCCTGTCCATAGCGGGCCGGTGCCGGCGGCGGCGGAAAGCGCTTTGACCGGCTCACCCGCCGCGAGGCCGAAGGCAAAGCAGCTCGACATGATGCCGGAGAAGATGGCGACGGCGATGCCCTTCCTGAAATCGAACTCGGCGACGGCGGCAGCCTTCTGCTCCGCCGACAGCGCCTCATCCTTGCGCGCGCCGGCGCGGGCGACGACGATGATCCCGGCGATCGTGACGGCCAGCCCCAGCAGCACGATCTGGCCGTGCAGGGTGCCTGCGATCTGCGTCATGAACGTCCCGTCGAAGATCGGCGGGATCAGGGTGCCGAACACGGTGCACAGCCCCAGCACCACCGCCATGCCCAGCGACAGGCCGAGATAGCGCATGGTGAGACCATAGGTCAGCCCGCCAAAGCCCCAGAGGAAACCGAAGAAGACGCACCAGCCCATCACGGAGGATGGTACCTGGCGCATCACCCCCATCAGGTCGTTGGTCTGGATCGACGCGAAGAACCAGGGCGCGATCACCCAGGAAAAGATGCCGCCGGTGAGCCAGAAAATCTCCCAGTTCCAGCGTTTGACGCCGCGATAGGGGACGTAGAAGCTGGCCGAGGCGAAGCCGCCCAGCCAGTGGAAGAGAACGCCGAGCAGCGGATTTGGGGTCATAGATCAAGGCCCAGTCGATAGAGGCGATTGGCATTGCCGGCGAAGAGGGCGCGGCGGTCGGCTTCGGGGAAGTCCGCGACGATGGCGTGATAGGCTTCCATCGAGCGATCGACGGGCGCGAACAGTTTGTCGGTCGGCGTGTCGCTGGCGAAGGCGCAGCGCGCAATGCCAAACATATCGATCGCCTCGCGGATGAACGGCTCCACGCTTTCGCGGGTCCAGTCGGGACGGATGAACCCCATGCCCGACAGCTTGACCGCGACATGGGGCAGCGCGGCGAGCGCCTTCATGCCGCGCCGCCAATCCTCCAGACCGTCAGGATCGGTCAGCACCGGCATGCCGATATGGTTGATGATGACGGGGATGTCTGGATGCCGCTCGATCAGCGCGGCAAGGCCCGGCATCTGCCCCGGATAGCATTGCAGGTCGAAGGACAGGCCATGCTTGGCCAGCAGCGCATAGCCTGTCTGCCATATCGGATCGACGGTCAGGTCGACCGGCCCATAGGTGCGCTTGGGGCTGGGATGCCAGTTGACGATATGACGGATGCCCTTGACGCGGGGATGCGCGGCCTGCGCGGCCAGCAGGGCGTCGAGATCGGGATCATTCAGCGCGGCGAAGGCGACGAAAGCGGTGGGCAGGCCCTCCGCTTCGGCAAGGCCATCGAGCCATTGCGTTTCCCGCACCGCGCTCGCGGCGGCGGCCCCGGCATCGACGTGGACGGCGCCCACAACGTTCCAGCGCGCAAGGTCGGCGCGATATTGGGCCACGCCATAATCATGGGCGATCGCCTCGACACTGCCGTTCGGCCCCTCGTCCGTGAAGGGCGGGGTCAACCAGTCGTAGCGGATGTGGTTCAAGTCCCACAGGTGGATATGGGCATCGACAAAGGGGATCATGCAATCCTCTCCCGTGGTGAAAAGCGACGCGCCGGCTCTTGGGTGGCCGGTCGCGCCGCGCAACTTCGGATTTTAAAAGGTCGTGCGCCCGCCCGACGTGTCGAAGGTCGACGCCGTTGTGAAGCTGCACTCCTCGCTGGCCATGAAGCAGACCATCGCCACCGATTCCTCGACCAGGCCAAGCCGGCCCATCGGAATCTTGGATCGCATATAGTCGACCTGGCTCTGGGGCAGCTGCTCCAGGATCGGGCTTTCGAAGGTGGCGGGGGTGAGGGCATTGGCAATCACGCCCTTGCCCGCCAGTTCCTTGCCGATGCTCTTGGTGAAGCCGATCACCCCCGCCTTGCTCGCGGAATAGGCCGAGGCGTTGGGATTGCCTTCCTTGCCCGCGACCGAGGCGAGGTTGACGATCCGGCCATAGCCGTTTGCGAGCAGGAAGGGCACGACTTCCCGGTTGCAGTAGAAGAGGCCATTCAGGTTGATGTCGATCACCCGCTGCCAGCTATCGACCGGATAGTCCCACGCCGTGGCGGTCGCGCCGGTGATGCCCGCCGAGCAGACCAGCACATCGACCTTGCCCAGCGCGTCGGCGCTTTCCTTCGCGGCGGCGGCGACGGCGGCCTGATCGGAGACGTCGAGCGCAACCACATGGGTCGCGCCGACCTCCGCTTTCGTCGCGGCCAGTGCGTCCGCGTTCAGATCCCAGAGGACGACCTTGCCACCTTCGGCGACGATGCGCGCGGCGACCAGCTTGCCAAGGCCCGACGCGCCGCCGGTGACGATGGCGCAGCGTCCCTCATAGCGACCGGAAAAGACGCTCATCCCAGCACCTCGTCGCCCAGGTGACGCCATTCCACCACATTCTGCTTCTGGACGCCGAGCTTCTCGATGCCCAGCTCCATGACGTCGCCGGCCTTGAGGTAGATGGCATTGGGCTTCTTGCCCTCACCGACGCCTGGAGGGGTGCCAGTGATCATCAGGTCACCCGGATAGAGGGTGATATATTCGCTGACATAGGAGATGAGCTGGGCGACATTGAAGATCATCGTCTTCGTATTGCCGGTCTGCATCCGATCGCCGTTGATGTTCAGATACATGTCGAGATTCTGCGGGTCGCCGACCTCGTCGGCCGTCACCAGCCAGGGGCCGACCGGGCAGAATGTGTCATGGCCCTTGCCCTTGCTCCACTGGGTGCCGCGCTGCTTCTGGTTGAAGCGTTCCGACACGTCGTTGACGAGGGTGTAGCCCGCGACCTTCGACAGCGCTTCCTCTTCGGACACGAAGCGGCAGGTTTCGCCGATCACCACGCCCAGTTCGACTTCCCAGTCGCCATGGGTCGAACCCTTGGGCAGCATCACTTCGTCGTTCGGGCCGTTCAGCGACGACAGCGCCTTCATGAACATCATCGGCTCGGTCGGGATCGGCAGGTTCGATTCGATCGCATGGTCCTCATAGTTGAGGCCGATGGCGACGATCTTGCCGATGCCCTTGACCGGCACGCCATAGCGCGGCTCGCCCTCGACGACGGGAAGCGCATCGACGTCCGCGCCCTTTGCCTTGGCGAGGGTCGCGACGGTCAGTTCGGGGACGACCGCCGACAGGTCGCGAATCTTGCCTTCGCTGTCGATGACACCGGGCTTTTCCTGGCCACGCTGGCCGAAACGAACGAATTTCATGGGATCAGTCTCTCTTTACGGCAATCAATGGGTGTAGGGACGGTGCATCGCGATGTCGGGGTTCAGCTCGACGCCGAAGCCCGGCTTGTCGAGCGCGCTGACCTTCATGCGGCCATTTTCCGGCACCGGCTCGCCCAGCAGCTGGGGCGCAAACATCGGTACCACCTCCGTCGGTCCCGGATGCATCATCAGGAATTCGGCGAAGGGCGAATTGTGGCGGGTGATGACGAAATGATAGCTGTAGACCGACGAACCATGCGGCACGACCATCTTGCCATGGGCGTCGGCCAGCGCGCTGATCTTCAGCAGTTCGGTGACGCCACCGCACCAGCCGACATCGGGCTGGATGATGTCGCAGCAATCCATTTCCATCAGCATGCGGAAGCCCCAGCGGGTCGCCTCATGCTCGCCGGTCGTGACCAGCATGCCCTTGGGCACGTTGCGCTTGAGCTGCTGGTAGCCCCAATAATCGTCGGGGCTGATCGCTTCCTCGATCCATTTGAGGCCCAGCTCATGCGCCGCGATGGCGAGGCGGGTGGCATAGTCGACGTCCAGCGCCATCCAGCAGTCCCACATCAGCCAGAAATCGTCGCCGACCTTCGACCGCATGTCGGCCAGTTCGGCGATGTTCTTCTTCAGACCCTCGACGCCTTCGGCCGGGCCATGATGGAGCGCCATCTTGCCGCCGATGAAGCCGAATTCCTTCGCCTTGTCCGGTCGTGCGCCGGTGGCGTAGAATTGCAGCTCGTCGCGCACCGCTCCGCCCAGCAGATGATAGACCGGTTCCTGCCGCAGCTTGCCGAGCAGATCCCAAAGCGCCAGGTCGACGCCGGAAATCGCGTTGATGACCAGACCCTTGCGCCCATAATATTGGGTCGAAAAATACATCTGGTCCCAGATTTTCTCATAGTCCGTGGGCGCGCGGCCTTCGAGGAAGCGGGCGAGATGCTTTTCCACGATATAGGCGGCCGGTTCGCCGCCGGTCGTCACCGCGAAACCGACGGTGCCGTCCTCCGCCTCGATCTCCACGACCAGCGTGCCCAGCACGTTGATGCCGAAGCTCTGCCGGGACTGGCGATATTCGGGATATTTCGACATCGGCGTCGCGATGTGATCGTCGATCCAGTGGCCTTCGCCCTGGTCATGATAGTCGGCACCACCGCCGCGCACGGTGAAGGCACGGACATGTTTGATCTTCGGCAAGGTCACGATCGCACTCACTCCTTGAGCCTGTCCGCTGTCCAAATCGTGGGAAACAGCGGCAACTACTTCCAATATATGGTCAAACTCGCATGATGCCGGGCGAGATAGGGGTCTGGCGCGATCGGAAAGAATCAAGTCGGCCCCTCCTTCACCCTTGTTTTTCTCATTTTGTGGGATAGAGTATTAGTAGATGAGACAAAATTCGTCAAACCCTGAATTGGGCCAAAAGTCAGGAGAGCGAGAGGAAATGTCGATGACGCCAGAGAAAGCCGGGCCGGCCAAGGCGTCGGGGTCGCAAACCCTGCAACGGGGGCTGGACCTGCTGGATCAGGTGATCGACGGCCCGATCAAGCTGGCCGAATTGTCCGAGCGCATGGTGCTGACCCGGTCGACCACGCACCGGCTCGCCAATGCGCTGGTGGAGCGCGGTTTCCTGACATTCCTGCCGCGCGAGGGCTATCAACTGGGGCCCAAGCTGCTCCAGCTCGGCTTCCTGGCGCAGAGCCAGGCCGACGTGGTGCAGATCGCCCGCCCGCATATCGAGGCGCTGGCCGCCGCGAGCGAGGATGTGGTGCATCTGGGCCGGCTCGACGGCGACCAGGCGCTCTATCTCGACAAGATTCCCGGCCGCCGCCGCGTCGAAATCTCCAGCCGGATCGGAGACCGCCAGCCGCTGACCTCCACCGGCCTCGGCAAGGCGCTGCTGCTCGACGATTCCGAAGCCAACTGGCATCGCCTGTTCGACGCCGATCAGGCCGCCGGCACTCATCCCATCGCCTATGAAGCTTGGCTGGAGCGGATGCGCGGCTATGCGGCGGCGGGCCGCTCCTTCGACCTGGAGGAGAATGAAGATCAGATACGCTGCGTCGCCGCGCCGATCCGCGACGCTTCGGGCGCCATCGTCGCCGCCATCAGCCTGTCGAGCGCCGCCCAATATATGGACGACGACCGGATGCAGGTGCTGAGCGAAGAGGTGCGCGCCACCGCGCAGAAAGTCAGCGCCGATCTGGGCTGGACCCCCGGCGTCAAACCACCCCGCCGCCCCGTGCGGCGCTAACTTCCACAGGAAAGAGCGATCCCATGAAGCTGCTTGAAGGCAAGACCGTCCTCGTCACCGGCGCATCGACCGGCATCGGCCGCGCCGCCGCCATCGGCGCCGCCCAGCATGGCGCCGACGTCGTCATCAACTATGCCAGCAGCGACGGCCCGGCCGCCAGCTGCGTGGCGGAGATCGAGGCGCTCGGCCAGCGCGCCATTGCGGTAAAGGGCGACGTCGCCGACCCGCAGACCGCGCAGGACTTTGTCGCGAAGGCGGTCGAAGCCTTCGGCAAGGTCGATGTAATGGTCAGCAATGCGGGCATCTGCCCCTTCCACGCCTTCCTCGACATGCCGGTCGACGTGGTCGAGCGCACCTTCAAGGTGAACCTGCACGGCGCCTATTTCATGGTGCAGGCCGCCGCGCAGCAGATGGTGAAACAGGGGCATGGCGGATCGATCGTCGCCGTCTCCTCCATCTCCGCTCTGGTCGGCGGCGAGTATCAGACACATTACACCCCGACCAAGGCAGGCGTACATTCGCTGATGCAGTCGACGTCGATCGCGCTGGGCAAGCATGGCATACGCTGCAACAGCGTCCTGCCCGGCACCATCCTGACCGAGATCAACAAGGATGACCTGGCCGATGTCGAGAAGCGCCAATATATGGAAGCCCGCACACCACTCGGTCGCCTTGGCGCGCCGGAGGATCTGGCCGGCCCGATCGTCTTCCTCGCGTCCGACATGGCCGCCTATGTCACCGGCGCCGCGCTGCTGGTCGACGGCGGCATGTATGTGAATTTGCAGTAATTCAGCCGCTCTTCTATCCTCCGTTCGTCCTGAGCCTGTCGAAGCCTGTCCTGAGCGCCTGCCCTGGCAGGCAGTCGAAGGAGGCATTTCCTTCTTCATCAGAAGAAGAAGAAGAAGAGTGCTTCGACAAGCTCATCCCGAACGGTGTGAAGATGGGGGTGCAAAAGGAAGTCGCCCATGAGGATCGTCCCGAAAGTCGCCGCCGCCCTCGCCGCTTTGTTCGCCACCCTGCCGGCGCACGCCACGCAGCCGGGCGACACGATCCTGATCGCGGGCGATTCCACCGCCTCCACCTATAAGGGAGATCGCTATCCCCAGACCGGTTGGGGCCAGATGCTGTCCTGTGGACTTTCCCCCGAAGTGCGGGTCAGCAACCACGCCATGGGCGGCCGCTCTACCCGCACCTTCCTGAGCGAAGGGCGGTGGGAGAGGCTGCTCGGCGAAGTCACCCCCGGTGACACGGTGCTGATCCAGTTCGGCCATAATGACGCGACCCGCGCCAAGCCCGAACGCTGGGCACCCGCCCAGACCGACTATCGCGACAACCTGCTGCGCTTCATCTGGGACGTGCGCACTGCCGGCGGCACCCCGGTGCTGGTCACGCCGGTCGCGCGGCGCAGCTTCGGCGCGGACGGCAAGGCAAAGGCGGACTTTGCCGACTATTCCGCCGTAATGCGTGACCTGTCCGCAAGCACGCACGCGCCGCTGATCGATCTGGAGGCGCTGTCGCGCGCCTGGGTCGACCGCGCCGGGCAAGACGCGTCCAAGGCCTATTATCTCCACTACAAGCCCGAGGATCATGCCCCCGGCTTCCCCAAGGGCATCGCCGACAACACCCATTTCAGCGAAGTGGGTGCCCGCAACGTCGCCAATCTGGTCGCAGGTGGCCTGAAAGCGCTGAACCTGCCCATCTCCGCGAAGGTGCTGGCCGACCGCCCGGCCCTTGCCCGCACCACGCCACTGGGAAAGACGAGCTGCCAATGACGATTCTCGATCGCCGCGAGTTGATGACGACTGCCGTCGCAAGCGCCGGCACCCTGCTGACCGGCGCCTTTGCGCCTGCCGCCCTCGCCCAGAGTTTCCCGTTGCCGCAGGGGTTCGAACGCTTTCCGATCTGGCCCGGCAAGGCGCCGGGCGCCGAGAATGTCCATGTGCAGGAGGTGGAGACGCTGCGCCGCCCCGACAGCGGCCCGGACGACGGCGTCTTCGCCCATATCGTCACTCCCACCCTCACCATGCTGCGCCCGGCAAGGCCCAATGGCGCAGCGATGCTGTTCATCCCCGGCGGCGGCTATCTGCGCGTCGCCATCGGCCACGAAGGCTATAGCCTCGCCCGCCGCTTCGCACAGGCGGGCTATGTCTGCTTCGTCCTGCTCTACCGCCTGCCCGGTGACGGTTGGGCCGCCGGACCCGAAGCACCGTTGCAGGATGCGCAGCGTGCGCTGCGCCTGGTCCGCTCGCTCGCGCCCAGGGAAAGGTTCGACGCCAACCGCATCGGCGTGATGGGCTTTTCCGCCGGCGGCCATCTCGCCGCATGGCTCACCAGCCGCATGGCCGCAGAGACGTACAAGCCCATCGATGCCGCCGACCGCGAACCGATCAAGGCCGCGCTCGCCGCCTATATCTACCCGGTGATCCAGATGGAGGGACCGTTCGCCCATGCCGGATCGCGCACGCAATTGCTGGGCGCAACGCCCTCGCCCGAACGGATGCGCGCCTATTCGCTCGATCAGGATGTGAGCGCGCAAACGCCCCCCGTCTTCCTCGCCCATGCGCTGGACGACAAGGCGGTGCCGCCCGAAAACAGCCTGTCCATGCTGGCGGCGCTGCGGGCGAAGGCTATTCCGGCTGAATGCCATCTGTTCGAAAATGGCGGCCATGGCTTCGGCCTCGTCCCCGAACCGGCGGCTCCGGCGCACTGGCCCGACCTCTTCCTCTCCTTTGCGAAACGCCACGGACTATGACCAGAAACGTCGCCCTCTTCGTCACCTGCCTGGTCGATGTCATGCGCCCGCGCATCGGCTTCGCCGCGATCCGCGCGCTGGAGGCGGCGGGGTGCGACGTGGTCGTGCCGCAGGGCCAGACCTGCTGCGGCCAGCCCGCGCTCAACAGCGGCGACCGCGACCATGCCGCCGCGCTGGCGAAGCAGACGATCGAGGCGCTCGAACCCTATGAGGCGATCGTCGTCCCCTCTGGCTCCTGCGCGGGCACGATCCGCTGCCACTATCCAGAAATCTTCGAACACGACACGGCATGGCTCCCGCGCGCGCAGGCGGTGGCGGGCAAGACATGGGAAGTCATGGCCTATCTCGATCAGGTCTGCGGCTGGAAGCCCGAAGGCGTCACGGTCGACGCCAAGGCCACCTATCATGACAGCTGCTCAGGACTTCGCGAACTCGGCATCAAGGCGCAGCCGCGCCGTCTGCTCAAGAGCATCGACGGCCTCAGCTTCGCGCCCTTGCAGGACGAGGAGACATGTTGCGGCTTCGGCGGTACCTTCTGCGTCAAATATCCCGCCATTTCCAACGCGATCGTCGGCGAAAAGGCCGACGCCATCGACGCCACCGGGGCCGACCTGCTGCTGGCGGGCGACCTGGGCTGCCTGATGAACATGGCGGGCAAGCTCAACCGCAAAGGCAGCAAGGTGCGCGCCTATCACGCCATCGAACTGATCGCGGGCATGGGCGACGGCCCGGCCATCGGGGAAGAAGCGTGAACGCCTTTACAGCAAAAGCCGGCACGGCGACCTTCAAAGACCGCACGGACGCCGCGCTCTCCGACCGCATCCTCAAGATCGCCGTCGAGCGCACCGCCGGCACCGCCGAAACCAAGCGCGGCCTTGCCGTCGCCGCCTTCCCCGACTTCGACGCCGCGCGCGACCGCGCCGCCGCGATCAAGGATCATGTGGTCGCGCATCTTGGCCACTATCTGGAGATGTTCGAGGCAAACGCCATCGCGGCGGGCGCGAAGGTCCACTGGGCCAGCACCGCCGACGAAGCCTGCAAGATCGTCATCGATATCTGTAAGGCCGCCAACGCGAAGACCGTCGCCCGCTCCAAATCGATGCTGGGCGAGGAAATCGGCCTGCCCCATGCGCTGGCCGAAGCCGGGATCGGCCGGGTCGAAACCGATCTGGCCGAACATATCATCCAGCTGGCCGACGAGCGTCCCTCGCACATCATCTGGCCCGCCATGCACAAGACGCGCGAGCAGGTGTCCGCCCTGTTCAAGGCGAAGCACCGCACGCCGCATGAGGAAGAGACGATCGCCGCCATGGCCGAAAGCGCCCGGCGCCAGTTGCGTGGCGAAATGCTGGGCGCGGATGTCGGCATATCGGGCGCGAACTTCCTGATCGCGGATACGGGCGCCATCTGCACCGTCACCAATGAAGGCAATGCCGAACTCTCGCTCGTCCCGCCGCGCGTCCATATCGTGACGGCGGGGATCGAGAAGATCGTGCCAAGCATGCCGCACGCCATCCACATGCTGCGGATGCTGGCGCGCTCCGCCACCGGTGCCGCGCTCACGCAATATACGACCTTCTACACCGGCCCCAAACGCCCCGGCGATCGCGACGGGCCGGAGGAGATGCACATCGTGCTGGTCGACAATGGCCGCACGAAGATGCGCGAGGAAGGCCTCGCCGAAATGCTCCGCTGCATCCGTTGCGGCGCGTGCATGAATCATTGCGTCGTCTTCCGCCAGATCGGCGGCCATGCCTATGGCGGCACCTATCCCGGCCCGATGGGATCGGTGCTGACCCCGGTGTTCGACGGCCTGCCACAGAGCCGCGACCTCGCCCATGCCTGCACCCTTAACGGCAAGTGCCAGGAAGTCTGCCCCGTCCGCATCCCGCTCCCCACCCTGCTCAAGGGCTGGCGCGAGAAAAGCTGGCGCGAGGGGCTGGAGCCGACCTCGATGCGCTTTGGCCTTGGCCTCTGGGCCTGGGTCGCCCGCCGTCCCGCTTTCTATCGCTTCGGCACCGGCATCGCCGTGCGCGCGATGCGGCTGCTGGGTCGCAAGGGCTGGATCGACAAACTCCCGCTAGCGGGCGGCTGGACCCGCTATCGAGACATGCCCAAGCCCGCCGCGCAGACCTTCATGGCCCAATATAAGAAGGAGCGCCGCAAATGAGCGCCCGTGACGCCATCCTCTCCCGCCTCAAAAGCACCGCACCCGGCCCGATCGAGGCCGAAGCCGCCGCCCTGCTGATCGCCCCCGAACGCCCGGCCGTGGACGAAACCGTGCTGGAGGCGGAATTTCTCGCCCGGCTCGCGCTCCCCAGCGTCAACGCCAGTCATGACGCCATCGCCACCATGGCGGACCTGCCCGCCGCGATCGCCCGCTATCTGGAGGGACAGGGCGAAACCCTCACCCTCTGCCTGCCGCCCGACCCGCGCCTTGCGACATGCGACTGGACCGGCTTCACCCTCCACGATTCCGCCGCGCCCGACGAAGCCGCCGCCCTCGCCATCGCGCGCAGGGGGATCGCCGAAACCGGCTCGCTGGTGTTCGAAACCGCGCCGCATGCGCCGATGCTCCCCAATTTCCTGACCCTGCATCATATCGTGCTGCTGGCGGTGAAGGATATCGCCCCCTATCTGGAAGATGCCCCCTTGCCGGGCGCCCAGCCGCGTGCGCATTACTGGATCACCGGCGTATCGGGCACGACCGATATCGAGGGCACCTATGTCCGCGGCGCGCATGGTCCGCGCTTCCTGCACATTATCCTGCTTCGCGATTAATCACCGCATGGTAGAACTTCATTCCACATTACGGGAATAAAGGCTTACTTTCGCCTCGCCGGGCGCTATAAGCAGGAAAAATCCCCAAAGGAGATTCCTGTGTTCGAGAAGACCTATCACGCGACGCACCCGGATATGATGGAGTGCGTGGACAATGAGAGCCTGCGCGACCGCCATCTGGTGGGCGGCATGTTCGTCGAGGGTGAGGTCGTCCTCAACTACAGCCATAATGAGCGGTTCGTGATCGGCGGCGCGGTGCCGGCCGGTGGCTCCCTGAAGCTGCCCGACCAGAGTGAGCCGGCCTCGGCGGCGGGCCATCCCTTCCTGGAACGGCGTGAAGCCGGCATCGTCAATATCGGTGGTCCCGGCGCGATCACCGTCGACGGCACGCGCTACGAGATCGGCAACAAGGAATGCCTTTACGTCCCCATGGGATCGAAGGACGTGATCTTCGAAGGCGCCGAGGCGCGCTTCTACATCGCCTCGCTGCCCGCGCACAAAGCCTGCCCGATCAAGAAGGTCACGCTGGCCGAGGCGAACCCGCTGAAACGCGGCGACCTCGCCAACTCCAACCACCGCACCATCTACCAGCTGGTGATCCCCGGCGTGTGCGAAAGCGCGCAGCTGCTGCTGGGCCTCACGGTCCTCGAAACCGGCAGCGTGTGGAACACCATGCCGCCGCATCTTCATGACCGCCGCAGCGAAATCTATCTCTATTTCGACCTTCAGGGCGGCGACCGCGTGTTCCACTATATGGGTGAGCCGGACGCGATGCGTCACATCGTCATCGAGAATGAGGAAGCGGTCATCTCCCCGCCCTGGTCGGTGCATATGGGGTCGGGCACCAAGAGCTATGCCTTCATCTGGGCGATGGGCGGCGAGAATCTCGATTATACCGACATGAACGTGCTGGACATCTGCCAGCTGCGGTAATTTCGGCACAAATCCCGTTCGTGTCGAGCGAAGTCGAGACACGGCCAGCGGCACCTCAACAGGTTTCTCGACTTCAGTCTGTCCTGAGCGACTGCCTTGCAGGCAGTCGCAGGGCTCGAAACGAACGGATGATTGCATGACCACCCCCTTCGATTTGACCGGCAAGGTTGCCATCGTCACCGGCGCCAACACCGGCATCGGCCAGGCGATCGCGCTGTCGCTGGCCGCCGCCGGCGCCGACATCGCCGCGGTGGGCCGCACGCCTGCACAGGACACCGTCGATCAGGTCCGCGCGCTGGGCCGCAAGGCGGAGATCGTCTCCGCCGACCTCAGCAGCATCGAGCCGGTCCAGCGCGTCATCGACGAGACGCTTGAGAAGCTCGGCGGCCTCGACATCCTGATCAACAATGCCGGCATCATCCGTAGAGCCGACAGCGTCGACTTCACCGAGGAAGACTGG
>NZ_DATKFP010000359.1:0-9789 GCF_035511395.1 Sphingobium sp. | reverse complement strand
CGTTCGGCTCGTCCGCGTCCAAAACCTCGACGTTCGAGACCACCCGGCGCACGAAGTTCGGCGGATCCTCAGCCCAGACAAAGCCGGAGCGCAGGCGATCGATCCGCAGCTTCAGCCGGGCGAGATTGTCGTTGAAGACATTCCCCGCGCCGACCGCGATCGGGGCGGAACGATCGGCCCGGAAGCGACGGCTCTTGAGCGCCATATGGTAGGACACGTCCTCGCACAGCAACTCCAGCCACTCCTCGAAGCGCTCGTCGTCGAGCAGCCGCGCCTCATGGAAGAGGCGCTGGGTAAGGGCGGTTACCGTGTCATGCAGGGCGGGTTGGGGGCGTACGTCAAGCATCGACGGCCTCCCGCGATGCCAGCGAATTGAGATTGTAGGCGGGAACGTCGCTCCAGCTCGAGGCCTGCATGTGTTCTTGCCAGCGGCGGTAGAAGTAGCGCTGATTGTGTTCGCTGACCAGGCCGGCGGCAATGTCGCCCGGAAAGCCTTCGCGCGCGCCGGAGCGGCCCAGCGCCATGTTGGTGTAGACATCCATCTGCGAAGTGCGCCAGCCGCGCGACTGTTCGGTGCAGGCGGCAAGGTTGTCGCCATCGTCGTTGTCGAACAGGCCGGCCAGCCCGAAGGTCAGGCACTGGTTGTCGAGGATTGTCGCCTTGATCTCTTCGGGCATGTCGTTTTCGACCATGGCCCAGGTCCATTGCTCGATCTGGCCCGGTCCCTTGGGATGGTAGACCCTGAACCAGTTGAGGCCGGGCAGGAACTGGAGGTTGGGAAAGATCGTGATGTTGATCTGAGAGCCCCACAGCTGTTCGCCGCGGGTCTTGCCGAGCCGCTCGATCGCGGTCGGCCGGTTGGCCTCCAGATAGTCGAGCATCGGCTTCGGATCGGGGTAGAAAGCATAGCCGGACACGCCGTCGAGAAACGTCAGCGCCATGTGGCCGTTGAGCCCGGCTACCGACAGCCCGCCTTCGAGGTTGGCGCTGGAATTGCCGACGCTGAGGCCGGACAGGTCCATCGACTGCACCGCCATCATCGCCCCGGCATGGGCCCAGCCCAGGTGATAGCCATCGCCGCAGACATTTTCGACCGGCAGCTTCCAGTTGGTGTTCAAGACCATCTTCTGGGTTTCGCCAACCAGCGAGGTGCCGCCGGGCAGAGCATCGAGCCAGACGTCGAGATAGAATTTGGCGTCGCCGAGATAGTCTTCGAGCGACGGCGCGGCGGGATCGAAATTGCCGAAGATCAATCCCTTGTATTCGGCGACCTGCGCCACCGGCACGAGCCCGAACTTGCTGCGGTCGAGTTCGCCGAAATAGGCCTCGTTTTCGAGCGGCACGCCTGCCAGCGCGCCATCTGGGGCGAACGACCAGCCGTGGTAGTTGCAGGTGAAGGACCGGGCATTGCCGCGATCGGCGCGGCAGATGCGGTTGCCGCGGTGAGTGCAGGTGTTGAGGAAGGCCTTTACCGAGCCGTCCTTCTGCCGGATGACGATGACGTCGTCTTCGCCCATGTAGGTGCGGAAGAAGTCGTTGGGCTGCGGAATCTGGCTGGTGTGGGCAAGGAACAGCCAGCATCGGCCAAAGACGCGCTCAAGCTCCTGGCGGTAGATGGGCTCGCTGGAATAGATCGAGCGTGATTGGCGGCCTGTGCTCGTATCGACCAGATCTGCAACATCCATATTGGCCTTCTCCTCTCCTCCGTTGGACCTCCCGGCTTGGAGCGGGCGGTTCCACGTAGCCATGGATAAAGCAAAGATCATGCCAAGGTGAAAAATGGCGCAAACATGCTCGATAAGGGGGATCGGCTCACGCTCGATTGCTTTCAGGGATTGTCATTTGCGTCAATTGTTCAGAAAATCGTGGTGCAGGATTGACATTTTGGTAAAAAGGATGGCGATGAAACAGCTTCCCGGCTACGCCGACCTTACCAAACGCTTGCGCTTTTCGCCCGAGCAGGGCCGCATCTGGCGCGACAGCGAACGATGCGTGCTTTTGAGCCAATCGGCGCTGACCACGCTGCGCAGCCAGCTGGTGGTGCAACTCGGACTGGCGCGGGCGCGACGCCTGTTCTGGGACATGGGCTTTGCGGAAGGCGCGAGGTGCGCGGTCGAGGCGAAGGAACTGCGCCCCGATCGCGGGTTTCTCGAAGCCTTTGCGGTTGGGCCCCAGGCCCATGCGCTGACCGGGTTTGGCTGGACCGAGATTGAGACCTTGGACAGCGATTCGGCGAGCGGCCATTTCCACGGCAGCTTTGTCGTCCACGATTCGATCGAGGCCGCGGTCCATCTGGCAACGGATGGCGTCAGCGCCGATTCGGTCTGCTGGTTGCAAACCGGCTTTGCGAGCGGCTTTGCCAGTTCCTTCGCGGGCCAGCCGATCGTCATGCGGGAGATCGAATGCCAGGGGATGGGAGACGGCGCCTGTCTGCTGCACGCCAAGCCGGAAGCGGAATGGCCTGAACTCGACGACGTCGAGAAATCGGTGCCGCCGCAGATGTTGGCGAACTCGCAGGCCGATCGGCACGAATTCGTCCCCGGCGTTTCAGCCGGGTATCACGCCGTCCGGAACATGATTGAACGCGCCGCCGGGACCGATGCCAGCCTACTGTTCCTGGGCGAGACCGGCGTCGGCAAGGAAGTGTTCGCCAAGATGGCGCATCGCGCCAGTCTCCGAAAGGACGCGCCGTTCGTGGCGCTCAACTGTGCCGCCATACCCGAAGGGCTGATCGAGGCGGAACTGTTTGGCGTGGCAAAGGGTGCCTACACGGGCGCGGTGGCAAGCCGCCCGGGACGGTTCGAGCTGGCGCATGGCGGCACACTGTTCCTTGATGAAATCTCGATGCTGTCCCCGCTGGCCCAGAGCAAGGTTCTGCGGGTCATTCAGGAGGGCGAATTCGAGAGAGCCGGCGATACCAGGACCACGAGGGTCGATGTGAGGTTGCTCGCGGCGTCCAACATCGACCTGGAAACGGCAATGGAAGCAGGCCATTTCCGCGCCGATCTATTCTTCCGGCTCGCTACCTTGCCGATCCAGGTTCCTCCCTTGCGTCACCGCCGCGAGGACATTCCCGGCTTGATGGAACATTTCCGCGCGAAGTACGCACGGCGCCATCGGCGTGAGGTCGCCGGCTTCACTGCCAGATCGATCAATGCCCTGCTGATGCACGAATATCCAGGCAATGTCAGGGAACTCGAACGAATGGTCGAACGCGCGGTTTTGCTGGTGAACGATCGCGAGGCGATCGACCTTCGGCACCTCTTCCTCGGCTCGGATCGCATGCGCATCAGGGCCGGCCTGGCCTTGACCAACGATGGACGGGTGTCAGGCGCCGAGGTCGGTAAAGAACAGGATCAGTCAATCAGTCACTTGGTCGGACTGTTGCGGCAGAAAGGGGAAGGGCTGAAAGCCGTTGAGAGCAGGATCGTCGAAGCCGCGCTGGAAGCTGCGCGGGGCAATGTCGCGCAGGCAGCTCGAGACCTAGGCCTGACCCGGCGGCAGCTTGCATCGCGCCTGGAAAAGATCGGACGGTAGCGAGAGCCTTGGCGTCCATCACTTGCAACGAGTTGTATAATGTGCAATGAAAACCGCTGATTTGGGGATGCGGCGAGCAGCCCGGACGTGGCAAACAGAAAGTGGGGAGAGAACCAAGTGCGCTCGATTGCGATTGTTGGTGCGAATCTGGCCGGTGGGCGCGCAGTCGAAGCCCTGCGGCAGGCGGGGTTCGACGGGCGAATCACCTTGATCGGCGAAGAACCCTGGCGTCCCTATGAACGTCCGCCGCTGTCCAAGGAAGTGCTGTGGGACCCGGCCAACGTCCCGGACAATTTCTTCCTCCAGGACGAGGCCTGGTACGATGACAACCGTATCGACATGCGGCTGGGCACCCGCGCCGAAGCGATCGACCTTGCGGGCGGCGGGGTTCGCCTGTCGGGCGGCGAATTGGTTCAGGCGGACCGGATTCTGCTCGCCACTGGCGGCCATGCCCGCAAGCTCAACCTTGCCGGGTCCAATTGCGCCAACGTCCATTATCTGCGTACGCGCGACGATGCGACCCGCATGGCCCTCGACCTGCGCGAAGGGGCCAGCATCGTGATTGTCGGCATGGGCGTGATCGGCGCCGAAGTCGCCGCCAGTGCGGTGAAACTCGGCTGCAAGGTCACCGTCGTCGAGCCGATGCCGGTGCCGATGGAGCGAGCGCTCGGCCGGCGCTTTGGGCAATGGCTGGGCGAGGAACATCGCAAGCGGGGAGTCGCGACCCATTTCAACTGCGGCGTGACCGGCTTCAGGTTTTCCGACAACCGTGTCAGCGCGGTCGAGGCAGACGATGGCACCGTGATCCCGTGCGATGCCGTGATCGTGGGGGTGGGAATCGTGCCGGCCACCTCGCTGGCCCGCGATGCCGGGATCGAGGTCAACAACGGGATCATCGTCGACCGTCGCTGCCAGACCAGCAACCTGGCGGTTTTCGCGGCGGGCGACGTGGCCGAGCAGGACGGGTTTTTCGGCGGTCGGTTCCGGCAGGAAACCTACCAAAACGCGGCGGACCAGGCGCAGGCGGCTGCTCTGGCGATGCTGGGGCAGGAGGTCTCCTACTTCAAGCCGATGTGGTACTGGAGCGACCAGTTCGATCTCAACATCCAGTTCTGCGGGCAGATTCCGGTGGAAGCCGAGGTGGCGATCCGCGGCGAGATGGACAGCAACGCCTTCGTCGCCTTCTTCCTGGCCGGCGAGGCGATCGAAGGTGTGCTGACAGTCAACCGCGCGCCCGATATGGGGGTGGGAAAACGGCTCGTTGAACGCCGGGCCCGCGCCAGCGCTGCGAGCCTGGCCGACGCCGGTATGTCCTTGCGGGATCTGCTCAAGCAGGCGGGCTGATTAGCCCGCGGCGCGGTCAGCCGATGCCGCCCCCGGCGACGAAAAGTGTCTGGCCTGTGACGTAGGACGCATCGTCGGAGGCGAAAAAGCAGATCGCCGCGGCCAGTTCATCGGGCTCGCCAAAGCGGGCCATCGGCGTATCGCGCAGCGTCTGTTCGAACACCTGGCTGAAGCCCAGGCGATCCGCTTCGGTGGGCGCAGCCGGATTGCGGGGGGTGACCCTGGTCACGTTGACTCCGCCCGGCGCGACGCAGTTGACGCGGATGCCGCTGGCTTCGAGCTCAAGTGAGAGGGCTGCGGTCAGCGCGGCGACCCCGCCCTTTGCGGCGGCATAGGGGACCCGGTTGACGCCGCGTGTCGCAACCGAGCCGATGTTGACGATCGCACCCCGCCCTGCAGTCCGCATGTGGGGCAGAACCGCGTGGCAGCACCACAGTGTCGGCCACAGAGACCGGTTGATTTCCGCGGTGATTTCCTGCGGGGTGTAGTCCCAGTAGGGCTTGGCCCAGATCGTGCCGCCGACGTTGTGAACGGCGACGTCGATTCGCCCGAATCGGTCAATGACCGTCTGATACAGTTCAACAGCGCCTTCGCAGTGTTCCAGGTCCACCGCGACTGCCAGGGCATTGCTGCCTTCCGCCTGGAGCTGTGCGGCCGAAGCCTCGGCCGCCTCCGCTGCGCGGTCGGCGATGACCACGCTGGCGCCTTCCACGGCCAGGCGCCTTGCGGTCGCCAAGCCAATACCTTGCGCTCCACCCGTGACCACGGCCACCTTGTCATGGAATCGATTCAGCAAAGTCACGTCCACATTCTCCCCGTCGTCCGCCCCAGCGAACGAGACCTATTCGATCTTCGGCAATTCCTGCCATTAGCGGCAAGAGCCCGATATTAGGACTTGAAGTGACATAAGGAAAAGCATTACACAATAGCGAACGTCCCGCTCGAGGCGGGCAATTTCCATTGGGAGAGTATGAGTCATGGCCAAACCGTTGTTGAGCGCCGCCGATGTCAAGGGCGCTTGGGCAATCATTCCGACCCCGTCCAAGGATAACGCGTCGGACTGGCGTGCGACCAAGACCGTCGATCTCGATGAAACTGCTCGCGTGGTCAACGGGCTGATCGATGCCGGGATCGACGGCATCCTGAGCATGGGAACGCTGGGCGAAGCCGCGACCATGACCCATGACGAAAAGCTGGATTTCATGCGTGCGCTGATCGACGCGGCGGCCGGTCGGGTTCCGGTTTTCGTCGGCACGACCTGCATCAACACCCGCGATACGGTGGCGCTGACGCGGGAAGCGCTCGCGCTCGGTGCCGACGGCACGATGCTTGGCGTGCCGATGTGGTGCGCGCCTAGCCTCGACGTCGCTGTCCAGTTTTACAAGGACGTTGCCGAAGCCGTGCCGGAAATGAACATCGCGATCTACGCGAACCCGGAAGCCTTCAAATTCGATTTCCCGCGTCCGTTCTGGGCTCAAGTGGCTGAAATTCCGCAGGTCGTGACCGCCAAATATATCGGCGTCGCCAACCTCTTGCCCGATCTGGCCGCGATCCGGGGCCGGATCAAGCTGCTGCCGATCGACTTCGACTATTATGGCGCGGCGCGGATGGATGATTCGGTCGACGCTTTCTGGTCGAGCGGAGCGGTCTGCCACCCGCTGGTGACGACCACCCTGCGCGACCTGGTCGCCCAGGCCCGCGCAAGCGGCGACTGGAGTGCGGCCAAGGCGTTCATGGGCCGCCTCGGCCCGACCGCAGCCCCCTTGTTCCCGAACGGCAGCTTCAAGGAATTCTCGACCTACAATATTGCGCTTGAAAAGGCGCGGATGGACGCCGGTGGCTGGATGAAGGCCGGGCCTGTACGTCCGCCCTACCATCTCTGTCCGGAGCCCTATCTGGCGGGAGCGCGCAAGTCCGGTCAGATGTGGGCCGAACTGGGCAAAGCGCTCGAAGCCGAAGCATTGGGGGCTGCTGCCTAGGAGGATTGCGATGAGCGAAATTGGCTTGACCTGGCCCAAGAACTTCAACGAGGTTCCGAAGGCGGCGTTCACCCGCAAGGATATTTACGCCGAAGAGATGAAGCGCATCTTTTTCGGGCAGGAATGGCACCCGGTCGCGCATGAAAGCGAGTTGCCCAATCCAGGCGATTTCAAGACCTTCCGCTTGGCCGGCGTTCCGCTGCTGATCGCCCGCGACAGGGAAGGCGTCGTGCGGGTGTTTTACAACGCCTGTTCGCATCGCGGCAACCAGCTCGAAACCGCGGTGATGGGGAACAAGACCGAATTCGAATGCCCCTATCACCGCTGGCTGTTCGATGCGAAGGGCGATCTGGTCGGTTGCCCCAACCATCGCGATTTTCTGCCCGGCTTCGACAAGTCCGACTATCCCCTGGCGCAGCCCCGGTTCGACAGTTTCTATGGCCTGATTTTCGTGACCCTTTCGGCTGAAACCGAAACGTTGACGGAGTTCCTCGGCGCGTCGCAGAACACCTTGCGCGAACTTCTCGGCGGGGACGGCAGGCTCAAGCTGCTGGGCTATCAGAAGGTGCGCTACGACAGCAACTGGAAGTCATATACCGACAACGACGGCTACCATGCGCCATTGCTCCACCAGGCATTCAAGATGCTCAATTGGCAAGGCGGCAAGGGACGTCAGTTCACCGCGACGAAACATGGCCACATCTGTTTCGAATCGGCGCTGTCGGTGGTCAGCGGCCCCACAGTGCTCAAGGATGCTTCGCTGATCGCCTTCAAGGGGCAGGACCCTGCGGTCGGCTCGCGCATCGTTTCGCTCTTCCCGACCTTCGTTTCGACTAAGCATCTCGATGTCATCAATTTGCGCTTCGCAACCCCGGTCGATGAAGAGACGGTCGAGGTCCACTACGCCTATTTCGCGCACCAGGACGACGATGAGGACATGGTCCTCCATCGTCTGCGGCAAAGCTCCAACCTGCTGGGACCCTGCGGCCTGATCAGCATGGAGGACGCATCGATCTTCCATCGCATCCATATTGGCAACCATACGCCCGGCAATGCGATTTTCCAGAAGGGCGTGCACGACCAGTCGAAGCTGGAGTCGGAGTTCCTCCAGAACGACGAGAGCGGCAATCTTCCCCGTTGGGAATATTACCGATCGGTGATGGGTTTTGAGAGGGCCGAGGCATGATGCAAACCGACACCACGCTCGAATCCGCGCTCGACGCCCTTTTGATGGCCGATGCAAGCGCGCTCGATAGCAAGGACATGATGGGCTGGCTCGCTAACTATTCCGAGGAAGACGAGGCCTCCTATATCTGCCGTGCCGCCGAAAATTCGGAAAATGGTCTCGCCCTGGGGTTCATGTACGACGATTGCCGATCCCGGCTCGAGGATCGCGTCACTTTCGTGAACGATATCTGGGTCGGTACGTTCCAGGACTATCGCACCCGTCACTTCGTCCAGCGCGTCGCGTATCAACGCGCCGATGCCTCTACTATCTCGATGCGATCGAATTTCTCGCTCTTCATGACGCCCACCGATAGCGGCATCACCCAAGTCCTGGCTGCGGGTCAATATCTTGATACCATCCGTTTGGAAAAAGCCGGTGCGTTGAAGCTGCTGTCCAGACGGGCCGAGCTCGATACGTCCGTTCTGCCCCGGTATCTGGTATATCCGATTTGATATCGGCTGCTGAACATTGCTGAAAGCGCCAGCCATGGTTGGAATTCTCAATGGATAGCAAAGTGCCGATGATCGGCGCCCATGCGCGCCTTGTCGCGCCTGCAGCACTCGACGCGTACAGGGAGCAACCTCGTGGTTTCAGGGGCAATATGGCAGTAGCTATCGTGCGCAGTTTTCCGATCGTCTGCTGGATGAGAGCGCGGACCAGAACGTCAAGATTATGGATGCAGTGGGGGCCAGACCTGCAGTTGTCCGGTGGAATGCCTACACGAGGTGTGGGCCGGTCAGCGTGGTGGGCCATTACGCCTTGGGAACTATCCACTGGCGCTCGGTTCCTGGAAGATTGCTTCGGCGCTGGCCCCGGATGCACCGTGGTCGTCAAGCCTTCCGAGCTGACCCCGCTCAGCACGATGCGCCTGGCCGAGCTGTGCCTCGAGGCGGGCCTGCCCGCGGGCGACCTTAACATCGTCAACGGCTATGGCCATGAAGCGGGCGAGGCGCTCGCCAGCCACCCGGGGTGTCGACAAGATCACCTTCACCGGATCGACCGCTGTCGGCAAGAAGATCGTCGAATATTCGCTGGGCGACATGAAGCGGGTCACGCTCGAGCTTGGCGGCAAGTCGCCGAGAATCGTGTTTGACGATGCCGATCTCGATCAAGTGGGGCTGGGCGCCGTACTGGCGATGTTCTTCAATTCGGGCCAAATCTGCTTCGCGGCCATCCGGCTGTTCGTCCAGGACAGCGTCTACGACAAGGTGGTCGATGCGGCCATTACCGGGCTGACCCACCATGGCATTTCGGTCGACGACATTCACTACGACAAGTTCACAGACAGCAGGGATCAATAGGCCGCGATCGTCAGCATAGGCGACGCGCAAGAAGGGAGACGGGGAATGAAAAGCAAGTTAGTATTGGCATCGGGTTTCTGCATGGCGCTGTTCTGGTCCGGCAGCGCTCATGCCACAGATGGCTTCAATTTCATCGGCTATGGCCCGACGTCGATCGCGATGGGCGGAACCGGCGCGGCCTACGACATCGGCCCGGCCGGCATGATGATCAATCCCGCAACGCTCGCGCTGATGCCGGACGGATGCGACGGCCAGATCGGTGGCGACATCATCACCAGCAATCTCAAGATCCGGAATACCGCAACGGGCGAGGTCGCGCATTCCAACAGCGAGGGCACCAATAACGGGCCCTATTATGCGCCGGAGGTCGCCTTCGTCTGCCGGAAGGGGCGATACACGC
>NZ_DATKFP010000358.1:0-13480 GCF_035511395.1 Sphingobium sp. | reverse complement strand
TTTCACATCATCCGGTCGTCGGTCACGCTGGTGCGCGGGACGATGCATATCCGCAGGCTCTTTCTGGCGATCTTGTCGATCAGCCTGTTCTGGGCTGTGGGTTCCATCCTGTTCATCCAGTTTCCGCCGCTGGTGAAGAATGTGCTGACCGCCGACAAGCCGGTCGCCAGCCTGTTCCTCGCCATCTTCTCGATCGGCATCGCCATCGGATCGATCGCGATCAACCGGCTTTTGCAGGGCCATGTGTCGGCCAAATATGCGCCCGCGTCAGTGATCGGCATGGGCGTGTGTATCGTCGCCTTTCACATCGTCTGCGACCTGTGGACGCCCGCGCCGGAAGGGCAGATGCTATCGCTGGGCGGTTTCCTGGCGCATCCGCTCGCAATTCCGCTGTCGCTCTGCCTGCTAGGAGTCGCGACGTTCGGCGGCATGTTCGTAGTACCGCTCTATGCCTTCCTCACCACGACGGTCGAAAAGTGCGAGGCCGCGCGCACGGTGGCAGCGAACAATATCGTCAATTCGGGCGCAATGGTCGTGGGATCGCTCTGCGCGATCGGCCTCAGCATCGCGGGCATGTCGGTGGTGATGCAGCTCTTGCTGGTCGCGATCCTCACCCTCCCCTGCGCAGCGATGGCGTGGAAGCTCCATAAGGCCTGCGACGGGCCACTTTGCCATTGAGTGACGCGCCAGTGAAAGGCGCGTATTTCAATGTCTTAATAGATGAAGCTGTAGAAGGCCGTGAAAAAAGCGCAGAAGCTGAGCGCGAAGAGTTTCCAGTCGCTATCGTCGTCGACAGCCCGCTTGCGGCGCGCCGTGCGATCGTCGACCACCCGGAATATGTGGGCAGGCAGCCGCTGGCGGAAAGGATGGCGGGCCGATTCGGTGGTGAGGACGAGAGGTCGGTTTCGCATGGCGACTTATTAATAAATTATTTACCTTTTTGGCCATCGCCATTCAGGGTTAATCTTCAGCTGTCCCGGTGCGGGACATGCTTGACTGTATGATGTGAACAATACAGCATGACCGAACCGATGAACGAGTCCGTCCCTTCACTCCCGGCCGATGAGCAGCCGAAACGTGCGTTCGGCGCGGGTCCGCCCAGCGCCTTTACGCCGCCCACGCCCTGGCGTCGCCGCTTCCAGATTTTCGGCTGGGTCATTGCCGCGGGGCTGGCGGTACTGATGTTGCTGGTCGCTTGGCTGGCGGTGACAGCGCCCTTGTCGCGTTCGCTGAAGCCAATTGCACCACCCGCGATCAGCCTGATGTCGGCGGACGGCCACCTGATCGCGCGGCGCGGCGCGGTGATCGACAAGCCGGTCACGATGGCGGAACTGCCCGCCCATGTGCCGCAAGCGTTCATGGCGATCGAGGATCGCCGCTTCCAGAGCCATTGGGGCGTCGACCCGCGCGGCATCGCGCGCGCCATGTGGCATAATCTCTGGTCGGACGGCTCTTCGCAGGGCGGCAGCACGATCACCCAGCAATTGGCCAAGGGCGTGTTCCTGTCCGCCGACCGCACCTTCGGCCGCAAGGCGCGCGAGGCTTTGATCGCGATCTGGCTGGAAGCCTGGCTGACCAAGGACCAGATCATGGAGAGATATCTCTCCAACGTCTATTTCGGCGACAATGTGTACGGCCTGCGCGCCGCCGCGCGCCATTATTTCAACCGGTCGCCCGATCGGCTGACCATCCCGCAGGCGGCGATGCTGGCGGGGTTGCTGAAGGCGCCGTCGCGACTGGCGCCGACGTCGAACCTGAAGGGCGCGCGCACCCGCTCCGCGCTGGTGACGCAGGCGATGGTCGACGCAGGCTATATCACGCAGGCAGAACGCAATGCCCTGCCGCCCGCGCGCCTCAACGTCCATGATGATCCCGATCCGACCAGCGGCACCTATTTCGCCGATTGGATTCTGCCCCATGCCCGCGACCGGGCTGGCGCCGTCTATGGCGAGCAGGAAGTGCCGACGACGCTCGACTGGCGCATCCAGCGGCTGGCCGAGGCAGCGATCCGCCGCGCGCCGCTGGGCGGAGCACAGGCTGCGCTGGTGGCGATGAAGCCTGACGGCAGCGTCGTCGCCATGGTCGGCGGCAAAAATTATACGAAGAGCAGTTTCAACCGCGCAGTGCAGGCCAAGCGCCAGCCGGGATCGACCTTCAAGCTGTTCGTCTATCTCGCCGCCTTCCGCGCGGGGATGACGTCAGACGACATGATCGAGGACACGCCGATCACCACCGGCAACTATCGTCCGGCCAATCATGGCGGCAAATATCGCGGTCGCATCACCCTGCGTCAGGCCTTTGCCGCGTCGAGCAATGTCGCAGCCGTGCGCCTGACCCAGAAGGTGGGCGTCGATAATGTCATCAAGGTCGCCCGCGACCTGGGCATCACCGCGCCGCTGACCGAGGATCTTAGTCTGGCGCTTGGCACGTCGGAAATCCCGCTGGTCGAGCTGGCCGAAGCCTATGCGTCGGTCGCGGCCGGCGCCTATCCGGTTATCGCCCATGGCCTGCCACCCGAGGAACAGGGCTGGTTCGAGAAGCTGATGCAGCGCCAGCGCCATTTCAGCGACGACCAGCTGGAAATGATCCGCGACCTGCTGTCCTCCGCCGCCAATCGCGGCACCGGCAGCGCGGCCGCGCTACGTACCAGCACCTTCGGCAAGACAGGTACGACGCAGGACAGCCGCGACGCCATCTTCGTAGGCTATGCCGGCGGCCTGGTGACGGCTGTATGGATCGGCAATGACGACAATGCGCCTCTGCCCGGCGGCGCGGCCGGCGGCGGCGTGCCGGCACGCATCTGGCGCAATTTCATGAGCGGCGCGATCAACGAGCCGGTCGAGAAGGTACCCGAGGAGGAACAGGATCCCGATCTGGTCAACGCCATCGCCAATGTCGCGGTCGAGACGGGAATTGGCAATGTCGGCGTGGGCGTCGATCAGGGTGGCATGACCGTCAATATCGGCGGCAACCAGCTGCGAATCCCGTCCGATCAGCCCATGCCGCTGCCACCGCAGGGCGCGCCGCCGCCACGGATCGTTCCGACCCAACCTGAAGGGGAGGATGGCGGACCCTAGGCAACTCAACGGTTAAGATGGTTAAGCCAAAGCCATTTGTGACAGTGAACAGATGACTTGCACGTCATGCGACAAAGCGTTGACGATCCCCCATTTCCTTATGCCTGCACTTCGATGTTATAAGGAAACGATGTCCGATTCAGAGGTCATACTATGAGTGGGGGAAGAAACGGCGATCTGAACTCCGAGCAGAAGGCTCTGGCAGCGCGCTGGAGCATGGCAGCGGAGACGATAGAGGCGCTGGCCGGGGCGCGTTCGATCGACGCGATCACGGCGGTGCTGCGCGCCTTCGCGCGCCGGGTCGTGGGTGCCGACGGCATCGCCATCGTCATGCGCGATGGCGAGCAATGCCATTATATCGCCGAGGATGCGATGGAGCCGCTCTGGACCGGGCAGCGTTTTCCGATTGAGACTTGCGTGTCCGGCTGGGCGATGCTGAACCATCAGACGGCGGTCATCCCCGACGTCTTCGAGGACAGGCGGGTTCCTCTCGACGCCTATCGCCGGACCTTCGTGCGCAGCATGGTGATGGTGCCGATCGGCCGGGCCGAACCGACCGCCGCCATCGGCGCCTATTGGTGCGAGGCGGAAGCGCCGACCGACAATCAGATCGCGCTGCTGGAGGCGCTGGCTCGCGCAGCATCGACGGCGCTGGAAAATTATCGCCTGTTCGCATCGCTGGAGGCGCTTAACGGCCAACTGGACCAGCGCGTCCGTGAAAAAAGCAATGAACTGGAGCAGTCCCAGGACAAGCTGCGCCAGTTGCAGAAGATGGACATGCTGGGCCAGTTGACCGGGCATGTCGCGCATGATTTCAACAATCTGCTGACGCCGATCATCGGCGGCCTGGACCTGATCCTGTCCGGCCATGGATCGGCCGCTTCAACCAGCCGCACCGCCACCGTCGCGATGCAGGCGGCCGAAAGCGCACAGATGCTGGTGCAGCGGCTGCTGGCGTTTGCCCGGCGCCAGCCGCTCCAGCCCACCGCCGTCGATCTGCCGGATCTGCTGGCGGGAATGCAGGCATTGCTCGCCAGCACCGTGGGGCCGCGCGTGACGCTGTCGGTGGATGCTCCGACTTCACTGCCTGCGGTCCATGCGGACGCGCATCAACTGGAACTGGCGATCCTCAATCTTGCGGTAAACAGCCGCGATGCCATGCCCGATGGCGGCAGGCTCATCATCACGGCGGAAGTCAAGGAACGGCGCCTTCCGGCCCAGCTCAGCCCCGGCCAATATGTTTGCCTGACGATCGGCGACACGGGCGCCGGCATGACCCCGGCAGTGAAGGCGTCGGCGATGGAACCCTTCTTCACCACCAAGCCGGTCGGCCATGGGACCGGACTTGGCCTGTCGATGGCGCATGGGCTGGCCGGCCAGCTGGGCGGCGCGCTCGAAATCGACAGCGAAGTCGGCAAGGGCACGCAGATTCAGTTCTGGCTGCCGGCCGAAAAGGTGAAGCGCGCGCCCGCCGCACCGGCTAACGGCAACGGGACCAATGGCGCCAGTCAGGGCAAGGCCCTGCTGGTCGACGACAATGCGCTGGTGCGCAGCAGCACTCGCGAAATGCTGTCCGACATCGGATATGACGTGGTCGACGTCGAAAATGCCGAAATGGCGCTCGGCATGATCGAAGCCGGCTATCGCCCCGACATCGTCGTCACCGATCATGTTATGCCGGGCATGACGGGCGTGGAGCTGGCGTTGCGGCTGCGGGTCGACCATCCCGACATCGCCACCCTGATCATATCGGGCTATGAAGGGATCGACCTGATCGCGCCGCATATCGCGCGCCTGTCCAAACCCTTCCGCCAGAAACATCTTCAGGCGAGCGTCACCGCCGCCCGCGCACAGGTGGCTTGATTTACATCGCCTGACCGGCGGCTACGCCGCTGGCCCACGCCCATTGGAAATTATAGCCCCCCAGCCAGCCGGTGACATCCACCGCCTCGCCGATGGCGTAGAGGCCGGGGACTTTGGTGGCTTCCATGGTGCGAGACGAGAGGCCGGCGGTGGCGATGCCGCCCCCGGTGACTTCCGCTTTGGCATAGCCTTCGGTGCCGGACGGGGTGAAGGGCCAGTCGGACAGGCGCACGCCTACCGCACGCAAAGCCTTGTCGGTCAGATTGCCTAGTTCGCCCTGCACGCCGATGCGTTCCAGCAATACTTCGGCGAGGCGATCGGGCAAGGCCTGCCCTAATAGCTTACGCAATGGCGTGCGCGGGCGCGCGC
Source organism: Sphingobium sp. (assembly GCF_035511395.1). Lineage (GTDB taxonomy): Bacteria > Pseudomonadota > Alphaproteobacteria > Sphingomonadales > Sphingomonadaceae > Sphingobium. The sequence continues at coordinate 8,171 of NZ_DATKFP010000358.1, read as the reverse complement.
CCTTTTCCACGACCAGCCAGTCGGCCACGCGACCGGGCAGGAAATCGACGTGAATCGGCGTGCGGTGCTGCCAGTAGCTGCTGATCTGGAGCATCGCCGGGCCAGACAGGCCGCGATGGGTGAAGAGTGCCGCCTCGCGGAAGCGGGTCTTGTTCCAGCGCACCTCGACATCGGTGGACACGCCCGACAGCGACTGGAACAGCTGTTCGTCCGGCCCCAGGGTGAAGGGCACCAGCGCCGGGTGCGGCTGTACCACCGACAGGCCGAATTGCCGCGCGACATCATAGGCGAAACCGGTCGCGCCCATTTTTGGGATGGAAGGGCCGCCCGTCGCCAGCACCAGCGCGGGGGCGTGATGCTCCCGATCGCCCAGTCGAACGCGATAGAGGCCGTCGCCATGGGCGATATCCGTCACCGGCTGGCCGAGCGCCAGGGTGACGCCGCCCTTCGCGCATTCCTCTTCCAGCATGGCGACGATCTGCCTGGCCGATCCGTCGCAGAAAAGCTGGCCCAGCGTCTTTTCATGCCAGGCGATGCTGTAACGTTCGACCAGCGCAAGGAAATCCTGCGCGGTGTAGCGCCCCAGCGCCGACTTGGCGAAATGCGGATTGGTCGACAGATAACGATCGGCGGCGGTGTGGATATTGGTGAAATTGCATCGCCCGCCGCCGGAAATCAGGATTTTCTTGCCCGGCGCATCGGCATGGTCGACCAGCAGCACCCGCCTGCCCCGCTGCCCGGCGACGCTGGCACACATCATGCCAGCCGCGCCTGCGCCCAGCACGATCGCATCATAATCAGCCATCAGCGACCCCGCTTTAGGCGCACCAGCGCCTCGTCCAGCGACGAGAGGAAGCGCGAGCGGTCCGCCTTCGAGAATGGCGGCGGGCCGCCGATCGCGTCGCCCACCGCGCCCGCGCGCAGATCGGCCATGATAGCGCGGGTGGCGACGGCTGCGCCGATAGAGCTGGAAGTGAAGGGCTTGCCATTGGGCGCGATCACCGCCGCGCCTGCTTTCAGGCAGCGATCGGCGAGCAGGATGTCGGCGGTGATGCAGATGCTGCCCTTGTCCGCCCGCTCTGCGATCCAGTCGTCGGCGGCGTCGAACCCATCGCTCACGACTACCCGGTCGAGCAAGGGATGGGCGGGAATGCGGATCGGGCTGTTGCTGACGATCGTCACGGGGATTTCGTGCCGCCAGGCGACCTTGTAGATTTCCTCCTTCACGGGGCAGGCATCGGCATCGACTAGTATCTTCATGGTCCCGGCGATAGGCGGGTCGGCCATATCAGGCCAGCCTGTTTCGGCGGTTATTTCGCATGAGACCATTCGCCGCCTTCACCCCGCGATATTCCTGTCCTACATGGGCGGCATGAGTGCCCCCCTGTATAACAAGGACATATTGCGGCTCGCCGCGAGCATCCCGCATCACCAGCGCCTGCCTGAGCCGCAGGCGAGCGTCGAGAAGCGGTCGCCGACCTGCGGATCGCGCGTGACGGCGGACGTCAGGATGGCGGATGGACGGCTCGCCGAGATGGGGCTGGATGTGAAGGCCTGCGCGCTGGGGCAGGCATCGGCCGCGCTGATGGCGGCGCAGGCGATCGGCCTGACGGCGGAGGAACTGGCCGACGCACGCGACAGGCTGACCGCCTATCTGGCCGGGGAAAGCGACGATCTCGACTTCTGGCCGGGGCTGGCGGTGCTGGCCCCGGCCCGCGGCTATCCCGCGCGCCATGCCTCGATCCGTCTCGGTTTCGAAGCGATCGCAGAAGCTGCGCGGATGGCGGACGCCTGATGGAAGCGCATGCTGCCGTGAGCGCAACCGACGTGCTGCTGTCCGAAGGCGTGATCCTGCTGGGAGCGGCCGTCGCCTTCGTCATGCTGTTCCGCCGCTTTGGCCTGGGCGCCGTGCTGGGCTATCTGGTCGCGGGCGCGCTGGTTGGGCCGCAGGGACTGGGCCTGGTCGGCGGCGGCGAATCAAAGCTCGCCATTGCGGAGATCGGCATCGTCCTGCTGCTCTTCCTTGTCGGGCTGGAACTGCATCCGGCGCGGCTGTGGCGACTGAAGCGCGACATTTTCGCGCTGGGCGCGGCGCAGGTCATATTGTGCGGCTGCGCGCTGACGGCGCTGATCTTCTATTCTACCGGCTTCAGCTGGGGCGCGGCGATCGCACTCGGCCTCCCCCTCGCTTTGTCCTCAACGGCGCAGGTGTTGCCGAGCCTCAAGTCGAGCGGCCGCATCAACTCGCCTTTCGGCGAGAAGGTCTTTTCGATCCTGCTGTTCCAGGATCTGTCGATCGTCCCGCTGATAACGATCGTCGCTGCCCTGTCGCGCAATCCCGCCGATGCAGGCGGCCCGCCGGGATGGATGATGGCGGGCTATACCGTCGCCGCCATCGCCGGACTGGTGCTGGCCGGCCGTTTCATCCTGCGCCCGCTGCTGGCGCTGGTGGGGCGCATGGGCGAGCGTGAACTGTTCGTCGCGGTCGGCCTGTTCACCGTCCTTGCCGCCGCGGCCCTGATGCACATGTTGCATCTGTCGACCGCGCTCGGCGCCTTTGTCGCGGGCGTCATGCTGGCCGATTCGCCTTATCGCCATGAAATCGAATCCGATGTGGAGCCATTCCGCTCCATCCTGCTCGGCCTCTTCTTTCTGGCGGTCGGCATGGTGCTGGATCTGCGAGCCGTCGCTGCCAATCCGCTTTTCGTGCTGTCTATGGCTGCGATGCTGGTCGTCACCAAGGCCGCGATCATCACCGGCCTCGCACGTCTCTTCGGTATGAACGGACAGCAGGCGCTGGGTGCAGGACTGCTGCTGAGCCAGGGCGGCGAATTCGGCTTCGTTCTGTTCGCGCAGGCGCAGAATGCGCTGCTGATCGCGCCGCAGGCCGCCAGCCTGTTCAGCGCCATCGTCACATTCTCCATGGCGACGACGCCCTTCCTGATGCTGTTCGCCCGCCGATTCGAGTTCGCCAAGCCCAAGGATGACGGCAGCCTGCCCGGCCCGGAGGATGCGCCGCGCGGTTCCGCCATCATCGTGGGCTATGGTCGTTTCGGTCAGACCGTCGCGCAGATGCTGATGGGCCACGGCTTCGGCGTCACCCTGATCGACAAGAAGCCGGCGCAGATCGAGGTGTCGAGCCGGTTCGACATGAAGGTCTATTATGGCGACGGCACCCGTATCGACCTGCTCCGTCGGTCGGGTGCGGATGAGGCGCGCCTGATCGCCTTCTGCATCGACGATCCCTCGCTCGACAGTCAGGCGCTTCAGCCGATTGCCGAAGCCTTCCCGCAGGCCGCGCTGATGGTCCGCGCCTTCGATCGACGGCAGGTGCTGGCGTTGCAGGACATCGACCTCGCCGGCGTGGTGCGCGAAGTCTATGAATCGGCCATCTGCATGGGCGTGCAGGCGATGCAGTCGCTGGGCGTCCCGCAGGAGGAGGTCGAGGAGGTCGAGCGCCAATATCGCACCAATGATGAGCAGCGTTTCGCGCTCCAGATCGAACATGGCAACCTGCTGGCGGCCAAGGATCTCATGTATCGGCCGGGCAAGGCCATGCGGCTGTTGAGCCGAGGGGAGAAGGACGAAGCATGATCGCGATACTGGCCTGCCTGTCCGCCGCGCTCGCCATCGGCGCGGGCGCGTTCGGCGCCCATGGCGTCACCGATCCCAAGGCGGCTGACTGGCTGCGCACCGGCGGCCTCTACCAGCTGATCCATGCCGTCGCGGCGGTAGCGATCCTGGGCGTCGCGCGGGGCGCCGCAGCGACCATGCTGATCGGTGCGGCGATCTTTGCCGTCTCGCTCTATGTCATGGCGCTGGGTGGTCCGCGCTGGCTGGGCGCGATCACGCCGATCGGCGGCACGCTGATGATCGCGGGATGGCTTTGGGCCGCATGGTGCTTCTCCCGCGGGTGATCCGCCCCATCTTGCCGGAAACCACGACCGCGCCTAGATAAAGTCCATGGCTCACGCGCATCATCACCATCAGGAACCCACCGGCACCAAGCTGGCCGACGCTGCCCGCGCCACGCTGGAGGCGCAGAACGAGCAATGGACGCCGATGCGCGCGGCCATTTTCGATGCGCTGGCGGCCGAGGAAAAGCCTGCATCGGCCTATGATATCGCCGACAATGTGTCGAAGGCGCGCGGTAAGCGCGTCGCGCCCAACAGCGTCTATCGCATCCTGGACCTGTTCGTGGCGAACAACATCGCCATGCGGGTGGAAAGCGCCAACGCCTATATCGCCAATGCGCATCCGGGCTGTCACCATGACTGCATCTTCCTCGTGTGCGACGAATGCGGGCAGGTGACGCATATCGACAATGACCCGATCACCAGTTCGCTGCGCACCGCCGCCGAAAAGGCCGGCTTCACGCCCAAGCGCGCAGTGATCGAGATGCGCGGCACCTGCAACGCCCACTGACGGGCCCCCAGCCTTGAACATCGTGGAATGGGTTGCGGCAGCGCTCGGCCTCGTCAACATCCTATTGGTCGTGCGCCGGTCGCTGTGGAACTATCCCTTCGGCCTCGCGATGGTGGCGCTCTATTTCTTCGTCTTCTTCGAGGCGAATCTCTATAGCGACGCGCTGCTCCAGATCTTCTTCTTCGTGATCAACCTCTATGGCTGGTGGAACTGGTTCCGCAGCGAAAGGGGCGAGGATGGCGGCATTGCTGTGGAGCGTCTGGGCCCCCCTGCCCGCCTTCTCTGGCTGACAGGTACAGCGATCGCGATCCTGGGCTGGGGCAGCATGATGGGTCGCTTTACCGACGCCGCCGCGCCCTACGCCGACGCGACCGTGGCGGGTATGAGCGTCGCGGCGCAAATCCTCCAGTCGCAACGCAAGTTTGAAAGCTGGCTGCTTTGGGTCGCGGTCGACGCGCTTGCCACCGGCCTGTTCTGGAGCCGGGGGCTGATCGCCACCTCGGTCCTCTATGCCGTCTTCTTCGTGATCGCCCTCTACGGGCTGATCGCATGGCGTCGGACTATGGCAGGCGCCCAGGCATGACGTTCCGCGTGGTCCTGCACGGTGTCGAAAGCACCGGAAAATCCGTGCTGGCAGAGCGGCTTGCCCGGCATTTCAATACCATCTGGGTGCCCGAATATGGCCGCACCCATGCCGAAACCCATGGCGTCGACATGGACGAGGAGGATCTGCTGACGATCGGCCGGACGCAGGCCGCCATGATCGAAGCCGCCCTGCCCGCCGCAAACCGCTTCCTGTTCGCCGACACCGATTCGCTGATGACCGCCGCTTGGGCGGACATGATGATCGGCCATGTTCCAGAGGTGCTGCTGACCTATCCCAAGGCCGATCTCTATCTGCTGATGGAAGCCGACGTCGCATGGGTGCCCGACGAGGTGCGCATCTACGGCGACGCTCCAGTCCGCGCGTGCTTCGCGGAAATCAGCCGGAACATGCTGGAAAAATCGGGCGTTGTCTGGGCGCCGGTCGGCGGCGACTGGGACGCACGCTTTGCCGGGGCGGTCCGGCTTGTCGAGGCGCTGGAGCGGCCAAAACGATCGTCAGGGTTCGACTTGGCGCAGGAAAACGAGTAGGCACATCATCATGTCCAATCCATCCACGCCGTTGCTCGATACCGTTCATACCCCAGATGACCTGCGCAAGCTGGAGCCGGATCAGCTCCGCCAGCTGGCCGACGAGCTGCGCGCGGAAACCATCGCGGCGGTCGGCGTTACCGGTGGTCATCTCGGCTCCGGCCTCGGCGTCGTCGAACTGACGACCGCGATCCATTATGTGTTCGACACGCCGCGCGACAAGCTGGTGTGGGATGTCGGCCACCAATGCTATCCGCACAAGATCCTGACCGGCCGGCGCGACCGCATTCGCACGCTGCGCCAGGGCGGCGGCCTGTCCGGCTTCACCAAGCGCGCCGAGTCCGAATATGACCCGTTCGGCGCGGCACACAGTTCGACCTCGATCAGCGCGGCGCTGGGCTTCGCCGTCGCCAACAAGATGCAGGACAAGCCGGGCAAGGGCATCGCCGTGATCGGCGACGGCGCCATGTCGGCAGGCATGGCCTATGAGGCGATGAACAATGCGCGCGAGGCGGGCAATCGCCTGATCGTGATCCTGAACGACAATGACATGTCGATCGCGCCGCCGGTGGGTGGCTTGTCCGCCTATCTCGCGCGCCTGGTATCCAGCCGCGAATTTCTGGGCCTGCGCGACCTCGCCAAGAAGCTGGCACGCAAGCTGCCCCGCCCGCTTCACAAGGCAGCGAAGAAGACCGACGAGTTCGCCCGCGGGATGGCGACCGGCGGCACCTTGTTCGAGGAACTGGGCTTCTACTATGTCGGTCCTATCGACGGCCATAATCTGGACCATCTGATCCCGGTGCTGGAAAATGTCCGCGACGCGGCCGAAGGCCCGTGCCTGATCCATGTCGTGACGCAGAAGGGCAAGGGTTATGGCCCCGCCGAAGCGGCGGCAGACAAATATCATGGCGTACAGAAGTTCGACGTCATCACCGGCACCCAGGCCAAGGCGCCGCCGGGACCGCCCAGCTACACCAACGTCTTCGCGCAGGCGCTGATCGCGGAGGCGCAGCGCGATCCCACCGTCTGCGCCATCACGGCGGCGATGCCGTCGGGCACTGGCCTCGACAAGTTCGAACTGGCGTTTCCTGATCGCATTTTCGACGTCGGCATCGCCGAACAACATGCCGTGACCTTCGCTGCGGGCCTCGCCGCGCAGGGGATGCGCCCCTTCTGCGCGATCTATTCGACCTTCCTGCAACGAGCCTATGATCAGGTCGTCCATGATGTGGCAATCCAGAACCTGCCGGTGCGCTTCGCCATCGATCGCGCGGGCCTGGTCGGTGCGGACGGGTCGACCCATGCGGGCAGCTTCGACGTCACCTATCTCGCCAGTCTGCCCAATTTCGTGGTGATGGCCGCCGCCGACGAGGCGGAACTGGTCCACATGGTCCATACCTGCGCCGTGCATGACAGCGGGCCGATCGCGGTGCGCTATCCGCGCGGCAACGGCACGGGCGTCGCCATGCCGGAGGCCCCCGAAGCGCTGGAGATCGGCAAGGGCCGCATCGTCCGCGAAGGGCGGCAGGTCGCCATCCTGTCGCTCGGCACGAGACTGGAGGAAGCACTGAAGGCCGCAGAGGCGCTGGAGGCGAAGGGCCTCAGCACCACCGTCGCCGACCTGCGCTTCGCCAAGCCGCTGGACGAGGCGATGATCCGTCGCCTGCTCACCACCCATGAAGTCGCCGTGACGATCGAGGAAGGATCGATCGGCGGCCTTGGCGCGCATGTGCTCACGCTGGCGAGCGACCTTGGCCTGATCGACAACGGGCTGAAGTTGCGCACCATGCGCCTGCCCGATATCTTTCAGGATCAGGACAAGCCCGAGAAGCAATATGCCGACGCCCGGCTGGATGCGGATGCGATCGTCGATACGGTGCTGACCGCCTTGCGCCACAACAGCGTCGGCACGGAAGCGCGCGCCTGACGCTGATCAGGAACCAAATTCCCCGCCTTGCGTCCTAGCTGAACCGTGCCGATCATGCGATGATCGGCCGGTCCAATGGGGGGAGATTATGGTGCGGAATGTCGGGCGAACCCTCTTTTCCGTTGCCACCTGCCTCCTGATCCTCACCGGCTGCCACCCCAAGGTCGAAGACAAGCCGCCGCCCCGCGCACACGATCCCTTACCGACCCCGCAAAAATCCTCCGTCCTGACCGCGCCGATCGAAGGGGACGCCGCGATTATCCGCCGTGCGGTCGAGGGAGCCGTACCGACGCTGCTCTGGTCGATCGACGAACCTGCCGCACGCTGCATAGCGCCGCAAAAGGTCAAGCTTTTCGGCAAGCAGATCAAGGTCACGCCACCGATCAGATGTGCCATCCATGGCATCGTCACGCGTGGCCCGATCCGGCTGCGCGGCGAGGGGCAGGATATCGTCGCCGACGTCCCAATCCGCGCGCAGATCAGCGCACGCGATGTCCGCGGCGTGCTGAAGGGCGAAACCGCGACGGGTGCGGCCATGGCCCATGCCCGCATCCGCCTGGACCTGACGCCCGACTGGGCGCTGACCGGCAAGGTACGCCTGACCTATGACTGGACCACGCCGCCCGGCATCGACTTCCTTGGCCAGCGTATCCGCTTCACCGACCGGGCGGACGAGAAACTGCAA
>NZ_DATKFP010000357.1:0-1551 GCF_035511395.1 Sphingobium sp. | reverse complement strand
TCGCACTGGCAGCAATCAGCCGCGCTATTTCCTGCTCCACGCGGTCCAGCAGTGCTTCCTGCATGTGCAGATCGTCGATCGCGTAGGAGGACAGGCACAATTCAGGGAACAGCACCAGATCGGCGCCCGCCGCGGCGGCTTGCCTTGCCAGATCCTCAATAGCTGCGGCATTGGCGCCGACATCGCCCACGGTGGCGCGCGGGGTCGCAGCCGCGATCCGCACGAGGCCATGGCTGTGAATGGAAAAGAAGGAGTCAGCGACGCGCAACGGCCTGTCCCATCATCTCCAGCGCGATCTCCAGCGACCGTATCCGCACCGGACCTCTGCCGATATCGCCGCAATGTTCTTCGCGATGCACTACACCCCCGTCCCGTCCGGCGCAGGCGAAATGCACCAATCCTTCCTCGCCGCCATCGGGCGCGGCACCGGCATAGCCCGTCACGGCCAGCGCGATGTCGGCATTCGATCGGTCGATTGCGCCCTGCGCCATCGCTATCGCGACATCCCGGCTGACCGCGCCGCAGCGGCCGATCTGCCGCCTGTCGACACCCAGCAGGTCGCATTTGGCATCCTCGCTATAGACCACGAAACCCCGGTCGAAGGCGTGGCTTGCGCCTTCCACATCGGTGAGCAACGACGCCAGCAGCCCGCCGGTGCAACTTTCCGCCGTCGCCAGCTTCAGCCCGGCGCTACAGCATGTTTCCAGCAGCGCCTTTGCATCCTGTTCGACATGCGTAGGCAGAGCAGGCGACAGCGTTTCGGCGACGCCGCCATGCGCTGATGGGTCCGATCGAGCTATGGACATGACCTGGATCTTTTCCGATTTTTTGTGCGGCTGCCGCTACTCATGGGTATCCAATGGTCGGGCGGATCGCGCCTGCATGACCCGCCACCGGGCCGGCCTATCAGGCAAGCTTCAAACCTTCGCCATTCATGCGCCGGGTCAAGGCAGTGTTGGCGTCTTGCGTCAGGGCGGTCTTTAGCCGGGGAAAAATCTCCTGCTCCTCCGTGCGCATATGGGTTTCGAGGTCAGCGCGAAACGCCGCCAGCTTCGGCAGAAACGCCTCACCCTGAGCGATCAGGTCGGAAAGATCGTAGAGATACTGTTTCACATAGCCATGGTCGTGATTCAGGGCATCGGCCTCCGCCGTCAGGCCATTGTCGCGCAATGCGGGATAGACGGCATTTTCTTCCTCCATCGCATGCTTGCCCAGCGCGTGGCTCAGTTGCATCAGCAGTAGCCGTCGTTTGCGCCGATCATCGGGAGCCGTCTTTTCAAGCTTGTCAAAGAGAAGCAACGTCGCCTTATGTTCCGCAGCCAGGGCCTTATCCCAGTCTCCGGCCAGCACCGTCGGCGCCTGCACGACGAGTTTGCGCCCGACAATGGCGGCCATAGCAAGCCCTGCCCCTAGGCCCAGATGCACCCACGACCGGGTAGACGAATGGTCAAGAGATACCACAGATAATCCTTTCATCAGCCATGCCGATCTAAACCGACGAGGAAGGCTGCGGGTTCTCCCACCTCACGACCCGGACTTACCCATGTTAGC
>NZ_DATKFP010000356.1:0-6599 GCF_035511395.1 Sphingobium sp. | reverse complement strand
AGATAAGGCGCGAGCCAACGCTCAAGATCCGCCTGCCAGTCCTCGTCCATCGCCAGCCTCCGTCAAAGCTGGCTCCCCATGAATCACGCAATCAGTGACATGGGAATCCCAAAAATCATACTTCTGCCAAAGTAGTGCTAGATAATAATACCAGAATTCCAGATGGATATTGAAAAATAAGCACCGTTCAGTCTCGGGATTTTTGCCGTTTTCCTTCTGGCGGGGCTTCAGACTCCCCAAGGTACTGAACCGCACCCGGATAGCGCCAGGCGCCGGTGTGGATCGAGATCGGACGCATGAGCGCGCCCGAGTGCAACTGGCGGGGTCTGGCCATCGGAGCCTGAGGTTAGATGTGCGACGGCGAGGTTCAATCCCCGGAACGGTCTTCGCCAGCGACGATCTGGCGCATCGGTCGGGCGCGCGAGCGGCCGCCGGACAGCGCCGAGACATCGCGCAACACCGCCGGGGGCCGGCCGCCCGAAAACCGGCGCCGCCAAGGTTTTGGTTCGGGCGACGGCGGGCTCATCGCTCAGCGCCCGCTGACCACTTCGGCGGTCTCGCCGTAGAGAATGCGGCGGGCCTCCTCGCTCTGGGGCGCATCCGCGTTCGGGTTGACTTCGGCAACAGGGGCACAGGCGCGGGCGACGGCGGGACGGGCCCGGATAGTCTCCAGCCAGTGCTGCACATGCGGGAACTGGTCCATCGACTGGCCCTGCCGCTGCCAGAGCACCACCCAAGGATAGCTGGCGACGTCGGCGATCGAGTAGTCAGGCCCAGCAAGGTATTCCCGATCCGCCAGTCGCTTGTCGAGCACGCCGTAGAGCCGGTTGGTCTCGTTGGTGTAGCGGGCGATGGCATAGGACAGCTGCCGGGGCGCGGCGTAGCGGAAGTGATGGTTCTGCCCCGCCATCGGGCCCAGCCCGCCCATCTGCCAGAACACCCACTGGACCGCCTCGGTCCGCCCGCGCGGGTCTTCGGGCAGCAGCTGCCCGGTCTTTTCAGCCAGATAGTGCACGATTGCGCCGGATTCGAACACCGAGAGCGCGGCCCCCCATCGGCCGGGTCGTCATCGACGATCGCGGGAATGCGGTTGTTCGGCGCGATCGACAGGAAGTAGGGCAGGAACTGATCGCCCCTGCCGATGTCGACCGGGGTGATGCGATAGACGGAATCTGCGGTTATCGCGCAACACTCATGGTGGGGCAAACAATTACGCGGTGAGCTATGCCAAGGCGTTACTCGCCACATCGAAGCCTGCTTATCTCCACAAGCCGGATGGGGCCGAAAAGGCGATCGGTCTAGCAACCGAACAGATGGCACGTATCGACCGCGAGATGGCATCGGTGAGCGAGGAATATAAGGGGCTGGAAGCCTTCTATGGTGTAAGCGGGGCCGCGACCCCACCTTGCGGGGCTGAAGCACAGCGCCGAGTCTCAGCGCCCTGATCGGATGGAGGGCGCTGGTGCTATGACGATGCCATGTGATGATGCTGGCACTAGCCGGGTGACCCGCTTCGAAGTGTTCACTGGTGCGGGGCGGCGGCGGGATTGGCCGCCGGAGGTCAAGGCTTCGATCCTGGCCGAGAGCTTTTCCGGACAGGAGACGGTCTGCTCGGTTGCGCGGCGGCATGGCATGAGCCCGTCCCAGCTGTTCACCTGGCGCCGACAGCTCCGCAAGCAGTTGGAGAGCCAGGGCGCGGCCGTGCCGGCTTTTGTTCCCGCCGTCGTCGATGCCGTTGCCGCGGAGGAGTTCCCGCCTGCGATCCAGCGGCCAAAGAAGCGACGGCGCTCGAAGGCGAGCGCAGTGGAACTGGAGATCGACGGCGTTGCGGTGAAGATCAGCCGCGGCGCCGATGCCGGGGTGATTGCCGCGGTGATCGAAGCGCTCCGGGTTACCCGATGATCGGACCCGGCGCAGGTGCCAAGGTCATGGTGGCCACACGCCCGGTCGATTTCCGCAAGGGACCCGACGCGTTGGCCGCGCTGGTCGGTGTCGAGTACGGCGGTGATCCTTATTCTGGCGTAATCTACGTGTTCCGGGCCAAGCGCAGTGATCGGATCAAGCTCGTCTGGTGGGATGGCACAGGGCTGTGTCTGATGGCCAAGAGGCTGGAATCCAGCGGGTTCAAGTGGCCGGCCATCCAGGACGGCGTGATACGCCTGACGGCGGCGCAGTTGGGCGCCTTGCTCGAGGGTCTGGACTGGCGCCGTGTGCATGGCGGACGCCGCCCGATCGCCCCGCAGATTGCCGGTTGACGATGGCCCCTCCTACTGATTCACTCCTTCCATGCTCATGGAAGCGGACCTCCCCACCGACGTCGAAGCGCTCCGCGCGCTCGTCCTCGAGCAGGCCCGCGAGCTTGATGTTCTGAAGGTTTTCCAGGCCGAGGTTGAACGCCTGAAGGCGATCATCGAGGCCCTGCAGCGGCACCGGTTTGGCGGCCGTTCCGAGCAACTCGATCCCGATCAGTTCGAGCTTGCCCTGGAAGAGGTCGAGATGGCCTTGGCCCAGGCCCAGCACGCCGTGGACAAGGCGAGCCGGGCATCGGCGGATCGCCCGCGCAAGGTCAACCGCGGCTCGTTGCCGGCCCATCTCGAGCGGATCGAGCAGGTCGTCGATGTCGAGGACAAGGCCTGCCCCTGCTGCGGCGGCGCGCTCCACCAGATCGGTGAAGACGTGGCTGAGCGTCTTGACGTGGTGCCCACCACCTTCCGCGTCCTGGTCACGCGCCGTCCGCGCTATGGCTGCCGGTCATGCGAGGGCGCGATCGTCCAGGCACCGGCTCCGGCGCGGATCGTCGAGGGCGGCATCCCCACCGAGGCGCTGATCGCGCAGGTGCTTGTCGCCAAGTACGCCGATCACCTTCCGCTATACCGGCAGGCCCAGATCTACGCCCGGCAAGGTGTCCAACTCGACCGCTCGACCCTGGCGGACTGGGTCGGCCGGGCAGCCTGGTATCTGCGTCCCTTGCGCGATCACATCCTCGAGCGATTGCGACGATCCGGGCGGCTGTTCGCCGATGAAACCACGGCGCCGGTGCTCGATCCAGGGCGTGGTCGGACCAAGACGGGCCAGCTCTGGGCCTATGCTCGCGACGATCGACCATGGGGCGGCGAAGATCCGCCGATGATGGCCTACGTCTATGCCGCTGACCGCAAGGGTGAGCGGGCCGAAGCCCATCTCGGTGACTTCGTCGGCATCCTGCAGGTCGATGGCTTTGGCGGCTACGCTGCTCTGGCCAAACGCCGGCAGCAAGTGAGCTTGGCCTTCTGCTGGGCGCACGTGCGGCGCAAGTTCTACGAACTGGCCGACAGTTCGCCGGTCGCGACCGAGGTGCTGCGCCGGATCGCAATGCTCTACGCGATCGAGGAAGAGGTTCGCGGCACCTCGGCGGAGCAGCGCCGCACCGTGCGCGCCGAACAGGGCCGCGTCATCGTGGATGACCTGCACATCTACCTCGAGGCACGACTTCGTCAGGTTAGCGCCAAGAGCAAGCTCGCCGATGCCATCCGCTACGCGCTCACTCGCTGGTCCGGGCTGTCGCTGTTCCTCGACGACGGCCGCATCGAGCTGGATTCCAACACCGTCGAGCGATCAATCCGTCCGCTGGCCCTCAATCGCAAGAACGCCCTCTTCGCAGGCTCTGACGAAGGCGGCGACAACTGGGCGGTCATCGCCACGCTGATCGAGAACTGCAAGATCTCAGGCATCAACCCGCATGCCTGGCTCGCCGAGACCCTCTCCAGGCTCGCCGCAGGTCATCCCGCCAATGCCGTCGGTGAACTCATGCCTTGGACCGCCGTGGCCTGAGCACAGCGCTTACTCTATGGTGACGACATGCTCGTCTTCGTTATCGCGTCAGGCTTCATCGAACGTCTCCTCTCCAAGCGCGAGATCGAGGGCTTTCTGGAGCGGCGTCACCCTGAGTTTCTCGAATTTTCGCTCTATCGTGCAGGCGACATCGCTCGATCCGTCGATTTCGGTCTGACGTATTCTTGGGGGCCGGGACCGGCGGAGAAGCCGTCTTGTCGAGCGGATCGGCGGTGGCGGGGCTGGCGGCGAGCCCGCTCGGAGACCGCTAGGCCAGCCGTCATAGAGCTAGCTGCATACCGTCTTCGGCATGATGGTCGAAGGAGCGCACCGGTCTGAGGCGTCGACCGGCGCGCTGCCCTCTCTTCCATCCGGGATTTTCGCGCATGTGAGATGCGAGATAATCGTTGTCTTCCGCACAAGAACGGGAGAATTATCCCGCATCTGAGATGCGGGATAATTCTATGGCGATCCATCTGGTGGGCGAGACGATCGATGCCAAGCGGGCGCATCAACGCGCGCAAGCCGGCGAACTCGTCCAACTGGTGCGGGGCATCTATGTCGAACAGGATGTCGATGTCGATGCCGACGTCGCCATCTTCAGCCATGCGATCCGCATAGCGCATTATCTCTATCCCAAGGCCTATCTCTCGTCGGCGAGCGCGGCGCTGCTTGCGCCTACGCCGGACGGTCGGCTGTTCATCAGCGGGCGCCGCAACCAGCGGACCCGGCTGCGTGGTCTGGAGATCGTCCAGAACGAGGCTCCTCCGCACCCTTCGACAGCTGCAGCGGTGGTCGGGGATGATCTGGGCGAATTGCGCGTCGATGCCTCTTCGCCAAGGCAGCGTTTCCTCGAAGCTTTCCGGCTGCGCAGCGAGCATGCCAGCGCAATCACCGCGGAGATGCGCGCCCAGATGGCCGCACGTCTAATCGAAGAATATGGCACGCCCAAAGAGGCCGCCGACGCGGTCTGGGTGCTCGCGCGTGAGAATGGCTGGTATCGTGAGGGCGAAGGCGCCGAACGCTTCCTTTTGGTGCGACCGGGAACAGCCAAGGCTCCCGCTAACAGGGCTGCGCTCGATCTGCTGATCGCCTGGCATGGCGATCCGCTCGGGCAGCTGAGCCATGATGGTTTTGAATGGCGCTGGAAGCCGGCGAGGCGAGCAGGACCGGCGCTGGTTCGTGAGACCACGCCGGGCAAGCTCCCGGCCTTCATCGAGTCACTGCTGCCCGAAGGTTGGCTGGCGCAGGTGCTTCATGCGCGCGACGACCGCGAGGCGCTCAAGCGTGGACGGCGCTATATGTCCAATGTCACCGTGGTCGAGGCCAGAGATGAGCTGGCGGCCCTCCCGGCGGATTTTCTTACGACGAGATTGAGCGGCTTCATCGAAGCCGGTTGCTTCACTGGCCACTACGGGGGGCAGCGCGCGGCGCGATCGAGGTAAATTTTGAGCAGAACCTTGCGCGGATCTTCGCCCACGCCGAGACGCCGCGCCTATCGGGCGTCCAGATCAAGGCGCCGATGCATCTTACAGCCGACGGCGCTCTCCTGCCGGCCATCGACTTGCCATTCACTCATATCCTGAAGCCCGCCGGGACGGCGGGGTTCGAGATGCTGCCGCTCGTCGAGTGGCTCTGCCTGGAGCTGGGGCGCGCTGCCGGCTTTGCAGCGCCCGATATCGCGCTGATCCCGATGCCGGACGGAATGTTCCCCGCGCTCATCGTCGAGCGGTTTGATATTCGTCAGGGCGCGGACGATCAGCGTCGACTCGCGCTGGAGGACTTCTGTTCGGTCCTCGATCTCCCGGCATCGGCAAAATATGATGGCACAATCGAACGCATGGCACGCGGGCTGCGGCCGCTCTCAACGCATCCCTCCGACGATCTCGACATTCTGTTCCGTCGTGCGGTGTTCGCCTGGCTGATCGCTGGTGGGGATATGCACCTCAAAAATCTCGCGCTCCTCAAGATCGCCGAGCCTGAGGCCAAGGCCGTCACGTCAGTTCGGTTCGCGCCCTTGTATGATGCGGTCACGACGCGAGTCTTCCCAGGCCTTGGCGGCGACCGGATGGCGCTCAAGCTCAACGGCAAGGATGATCGACTGACGCGCCGAGACTTCGTGGCGCTGGCGCGCACGATTGGCTTACCCCAAGGCGATGCGGTCAGAGCCATTGCCGAGCTGACCGACCGCATTACAAGCGCGGTGGAAGTCATCAGGCTCCCGGGCTTCGCACGAGAACTCGAGGCTGCCGCTACTGTTCAAGGCCAGGTGCTGACGCTTGCCAGCGAGCGCTCCGCGACACTCGCTGGCGATGAAGATTAGATCAGGGCTGGGTCGGAGCGCGTGAACCGGCCACCAAAGCGCGATCATCATCAGTGAAGTCATTCATAGCGAGGACTTCCCGGTCTCTGCTTTCTACCTTTAGGAAGGCCGTTTTATCGGCGAAGCGACTGTGGTCGGATAGCGGCCGCTTCCCATCCCGTTCGGCCTCTCAGGACGTAAAGGGCCGCGCTCCATAGGGGCTGTCCGGTTCCGCTGCTCGGGGAGAAATGCGGATGAGGTGGATGGCTCCCGCTCACGGCATCTAAGTGCCAAGATGGGTTTGCTGTCATGCAACCCGAGCAGAGGAGCCACCCGCCATGGAGATTAGGTCGTAGACTCATAAACGCGGAGCCAAAGCCGCATTGACGCAAGTTGGACCATGGCCAGGAAGTTTTCGGCGAGCTTGTCATATCGGGTGGCCACCCTGCGGAAGTGCTTCAGCTTGGAGAAGAAGCGCTCGATCAGG
>NZ_DATKFP010000355.1:0-4784 GCF_035511395.1 Sphingobium sp. | reverse complement strand
GACCGCAACCATCATCAGTAGATTCATGTCGGGGCGAAGTCGCTTGGCTGCGAGCCAAGCCTTGGGCGCGACGTAGCGCGCGGCGCAGAGCACCGCCACTGCATATAGAACCATGCTCGGCACCGGGGTCGAGCCCAAAGCGTGCTCGCCCGCCTCAAAGGCTGCGATGATACCGCCTCCAAGCCAAGCGTGGACCGCAAAGCCGAGCGCCGTGAACACGGCGCTCGCGGTCGTCAGCCACGACTGCACCCGCTTGCGACGCTCCTCGGCCTGCGCGGCCTCGCTAGTGCCACCTTCAGTCCAGGGCTCGGCGCGCAAACCGGCACGAGCCACCGCCTTCTCGATGCGGGCTTCGAGCGCTGCATCCGGCGTCACGTCGATCGACATGCGACCGTTGAGGAGGTCGAAGCCGAGCTTGTCTTCGCCGACTAGCGGACCGACCTCGCGCTTCAACGCCGCAACTTCGTCGGCGCAGTCCATGCCATGGATGCGAAACACGACTTGGCCAGGCGGGATCGGCGGACTGAGCGCCCCCTCCACCTCCGCGGCACAGCCGCATGCCGCATCTTCCAGCACTTCGGTCGCGTCGGGCGAGACGGCGGGCGCTGACCACGGTTCGGCGCGCATGCCCGTTCGAGCCACGGCTTCCTCGATCGCGTCGAGCGCCGCCCGATTCTGTGGTGCCACGGTCATCATGCTTTGCGCGGTGTCGAAGGCGAGCTTCTCCTCACCGACAAGCGGACCCAGTTCCCGCGTAAGGGCCGCCACCTCGTTCCTGCAGTCGAGACCATGCACTCGGAAGAGCAATGCGTCGCCGGTGCCGTCCGTAACAAGTGAAGCACGCATATCGGTCGCGGCGACGCGGCCGATGATATCGTCGACTGTCGCTTGTTGCTGCGGCGCGACCGTCATGAGCCCCTTCGCGGTGTCGAATGCTAGCCAGACCTCTCCACCGACTAATGGGCCGATCTGACGCTTGAGCACCGCCACTTCATTCTTGCAGTCGAGCCCCTCGATCCGGAAAAGCAGCGCTGGCGCTGGCTGCTGCGCCGGATCCCTTAGGAGATGAGCTTGCATGCCGGTCGTCGCGACCGCCTGCTGGACGATGTCCACCGTTGAAACGCCCGCGTCCCGCACTTCCATGACACCAGCTTCGGTATTGAAGGACAATTTGTCATCGCCGCCGACGACCGGCCCCACCGCGGCACGAAGTGCGCGAACCTCATTTTGACAATCTAAGCCGTCGACTTTGAAGCGCAGCGAGCTTGAATGGCTTATCGTCGAGGCGTCAGCAGCCATCATCGTCTCCATACCGGTGTCATTGAGTTCGGCTCGAACCTCCTCACTCGCTCGCTAACCATACATCCTGTAGTCACTACAGAAGCAAGGGGCGAATCTCGTGCTTTGTCACCCGAAATCCGAAGGCCCCCAGGGGGTGCTTCATTCAGCACCGGCGGTCATGAACCTCACCGCCGAGGGAGACTCATGACTGCGCGTCGTCCACGAGCGGAACAACTTCCCGAAACTTGCCGCCCTTCGACTGTTCGGGCGGTTCGCCGCCGCGCTCGACAACGACGTGTCCAAGCCCATGCTCAGCAAGCACCTTCCGCAGACCTGCTTCGGCCTCGCGCCAGACGGCGTCTGCATTCGCCGCCGGCGCGATTTGCAGACGTAATTCAAGTCTTTCCGGCTCGGACTGCGCGAGCTGGAAGAGCGTGACACCGCGGACAGCCTCGATCGGTTGGCTGAGCGCCAGCGGAGGCAGCCTGACATCGCCGCCCGACGTCCGGAACGTGAGAACATCCGCGGAGCGGCCCTGTACGCGGATTGCCGGCATGGGGTTGCCGCAGGGGCACGGGTCCGGCCGCTGCAGTACGCTGTCGCCGAGATCGTAGCGCAGGATCGGCTGCACGCGATTGGCGAGATTGCTGATCAGGATCGTGTACGCCTGCTGGCCGGGAGCGACCGGCCGATAGTCAGCATCGACCGGCTCGAACGCCACCCAGTCGGCGTTGACGTGCAGCCAGCCTTCGCTGCACATGTAGCTGAGGAACATGCATTCCGATGCGGCGTAGCTGTTGCCGACTTTGGCGGCGAACACGCGCGCTATTCGGCCGTACTCCGGTTGTGGCAGCCCCTCGGCCGAAAGGGCCAGCAGTACGAGATCGATATGGAGCCGCCCGGCTTCCTGTTCGTCGGCCAGCATGGCAGCCATGCTAGCATAGGGTGTAAGCAGCGCCGGTTGGAAGCGGTTCAGCCGCTCGACAAGCTCCGCCATCGGCATGTGCGCAGAGAGCACCTCGACGAGTTTTCCGCGCCGCTTCTTCAGGCGTGCTGCGGCAGCCGCCGACGCGAAATGACCGCCCGTCGCCATGACCATCGCCAATCGTCCGCGGCGGGCGATGATCTTGAGTATGTCGCTCGCGCTGAGCCAGTCACCCATCCAGCGGAGCATCATGGCTGTCACGACGGCCATCGTGCGATCGTCGGTCAGGAATATTCCGCGGCGGCCGGTCGTGCCGGAAGTGGTAGCCAGCGTATATTTTCCGAGGAACCGCTCTCCAATCCGACCTGGATCGTCGACAACTGCCTTTGCGGCTTCGAGTGTCACGTCTCGATCGGTGCACCATTCGTCGAAGCGCTCCATGAGCGTCTTCTTGTCGGTAATGGGAAGCTGCTCGGCGCTTTCAACCCGATCCGGCAGATCACGGTACAGCTCACGATAGTACGGCGAGTTGGCCCGGGCGTAGGCGACCATATCAGCGAGACGGGCGCGCTGGCGTTGCGCGATTGCGCCGGCACCGCCCTTTCGAGCGCGCCACGCGTCCCAGATCAGGCCTATGACATGCTCGCTCACAGTCGTTCTCGGGTTCACACGCCTCTAGTCACTTGCTATACGTACATCCTGTAGCCACTACAGAATCAACCCGCAAATGATCACTATCGGAGCCTTGTCCAAACATACGGGCGTCAACATCGAGACGATTCGCTACTACGAGCGGATCAGACTCATACCGCCGCCGCCGCGCACGGACAGTGGAAGACGCCTCTACGGAGCAGAGGACATCCGGCGGCTGACCTTCATCCGCCATGCCAGGGATCTCGGTTTCGACATTGCGGCCATCAAGACGATGCTCGCTCTGCAGGAGGTGCCCGAAGCGTCCTGCGAGCAGGTGAGCCGGATCGCTGCCGATCAGCTCGAAGCCGTAGAGAGTCGTATCCGCCGGCTACTCGGGCTTCGGACCGAACTCACCCGGATGATCAAGGAGTGCGACAACGGGAAAGTCGCGACCTGCCGAATCATCGAAGTTCTCGCTGACCCTCCCGGCCAAGCAACCAGTCGGTGACCGACCAGGCGCTTGCCTCATAACCAGATCGGTCGAAGTCAACGCACCGCCCAATAGATTGAGATCGAGCCGCTGAGCGTGGCGATCACATCCGATTGCTCGACACTTCGAAAGCCGGCTACCGCCATGATGTCCGGCAGCCCGCCACAAGCATTCGGCTCAGTGTTCGTCCGCGCATCGAGATTCTGGATGATGTTTCGAAAGAGCGTGCGCATGAGGCGCATCACTCATGTTATCTGGATGGCGCCATTTGTCAGGATCTTTGCGCTGATCTCCTCGTATTGAGCCAGAAACCCAAGCCTAGCACGGCCAGGGCCGCGAGCTGGGCCAATACGGTTTCCGTTGTCGGGAATAGTCCGAGCATCTGAATACGCGGCACGCCGGACAGCGGGGCCACGCCGAGAATTCCCGCCTCTTGCAGGCCAGCGATGCCTTTTCCAGCCAACACGACCGCTAGGATCGCAATGAGGATCGAGCTCCAAGAGAAAAATTGGGTGATGGGCAGGCGTGTGCTGTAGCGAAGCATGACCCAAGCCAGGATCGCAAGAAGCGTTGCCGCGGCGGCAGCACCGCCCAGCATAGCTAGTCCATTCCCTTGGGCCCAGAGAGCCGCATAGAATAGGATCGTCTCAAACACCTCTCGATAGACGACAACAAAGGCGAGCAGGAAGAGGAACCACCCAGAGCGCTTGGACAGCGCGTTTGTCATCTTCTCTTTTATGTACCGTTGCCAGCTCTCGGCATTGCTTTTCCCGTGCATCCAGATTCCGACCGTGACGAGGATGATCGCGGCGAATAACGAGCCGAAGCCTTCGGTCAGTTCGCGCGAAGCGCCGCTGATACCGATGAAATAGGTGGCAACGAACCAAGTCGCCACACCTGCGGCAAGCGCGGACGCCCATCCACCATGCACGAAGCCGAGCACTTCCGTGCGCTCGGTCTTTCGGAGAAAAGCAATCATCGCGACCACGATCAACAGGGCCTCAAGTCCCTCGCGCAGGAGCACGCCAAACGCGCCTAGAAAGCTCGACACGCTGCTGGCCCTCTCCGGAGCGAGTGCAGCCTCAGCCTCGCTGAAGAGGCCGGCGAGTTGCTGATTTGCGGCTTGGACCTCAGCAAGCGGGCGTGACCTACTGATTGCCGCTCTCAACGCGCCCATGGCCTGTTCAATTTGAGTCATCAGCTCTGGATCGCGAGCAGCCAAGACCGGTTCAACAGGCTCGAAGCCGTCCAAATACGCCGACAACGCAAGATCGGCAGCCGCATTACGATCGCCGGCCGCATATGCCTTGAGGCTCGCATCGAGCCGCTCTCGCGTCAGCCTCAGTGACCCGTCGGGGCGCGAGGCGATCGCATCCGGATGGCGGCGCAGGTAGGCGATTAGAGCGTTTGCCTTTTCGTCACCCATATCGGCCGCTGCGGCTACGGGTGTCGTGC
>NZ_DATKFP010000354.1:0-5360 GCF_035511395.1 Sphingobium sp. | reverse complement strand
AAAGGGGTTCGAGGTGATCGGGCTGCTCGCGACGACCGTATTGTCCTGCAACACGCCATCCGCTGAGAGATGGATATAACCCCCGTCCTGTCCGATCGAGAAACCCTTGTCGACCTGCCAGCGGCCTTGCCAGCCGCCATTGTCGGCGGTGCTGCCCATGGTCAGCGCCGCACCGCCGGCAGTGTCGTTCTTCAGAATGATGTTAACGACGCCGGCGATCGCGTCCGACCCATATTGCGCCGACGCGCCATCGCGCAGCACTTCGATCCGCTGGATCGCATTGCCGGGGATCAGGTCGAGGTCCGGCGGTGACTGGCCGTTTTGGACGGACCCGTTGATGAAGAGCGTGGCGGTATTGTGCCGGCGCTTGCCGTTGACCAGTACCAGCAACTGGTCGCCGCCCAGACCGCGAAGCGACAATGTCCGCACTGCCCAGCTTGCGCCCGCGCCATTGTTCGACACGTTGATGGAAGGTACGAGCGTACCCAGCAGGTCACGCACCGACTGCTTGCCGCTGGTTTCCAGATCCTTGGCGCCCAGAACATCGATCGGGGCAAGGCTTTCGGCGACCGTGCGCGTCGTGGTGCGAGTGCCGGTAACGATGATCGGGGTCGCATCTTCCACCGGTTCCGGAGCGGGGGCCATGGCCAGCGCTTCAGCGCCGGCGCCCGGAATGGTCGCCTGCGCGTACTGGAGAGCCAAAGGGCTGCGCCGCGCCGCGCTGCGGCTGGCGGGCGAGGCAAGGGCAATCACGCCCGCGCCGGCATCCGATGATTTGAGGTCGGTGCCTGCAAGCAGGCGAGCCAGCGCCTCCTGCGTCGACATCCAGCCCTGGATCCGGCGGCTGCGGATCGCGGCAACCTCGTCATAGGGGAAGAGAATACGCATGCCCGATTGGGCGGATAATTGCCGTAATGCGCTGCTCAGCGGCTGAACATGAATGTCGAACTTGTGACGCTGTACCAGAGATGCATCGGTTGTCGTGGCGGCGACAAGTTGAGTAGGCGAAACAAGGCATATGGCGAGGACGGCCCCCGCCACGGCATGGCGAATACGCATTGTCTGTTCCCCTGATGAGACGGCGATTATTACCGTTCTGCTGCAAAGAGACGAATGCGATCGCCTGATCCACTATGAGATTTTCAAAAAGCAGGACATTCGTCCGAAATTATATTCGGCCAAGCCAAGTGTCGCTTAACTGCCTGTCTGAAGGAACCATCGGTCGGCACCTTCCAGTCCGATTGCGGTCAGGCATCCGGAAAAATAGGCACCGGTGTCGATGCCGATCCGGTTAGATCGTTCGTCGATGTCCGGTGTGATGCTGTGGCCATGCACCACCATCTTTGGATGCGGTCGCTGATGGTCCAGAAAATCGCGCCGGATCCAGCGCAGGTCGGCCGCGCTCTGGTCGACGATCGCCACGCCGGGGCGGATGCCGGCATGGACGAACAGATAGTCGCCGATCACCTGACTGTCGGGCAAATCGTCCAGAAAATCGACATGGGTGCGGGGAATATTGTTGAGCATCCATCGTGCGACATCAGTATCTGCCATCTCCTTGAACCGATGCTGTGCCAGTCCATAGCTGGCCAGCGTCTGCGCTCCACCGGCCCGGCGGAAGGTGGGTATTACCCGCTCGTCGCCAAAGGCAGCATGAAGAAACAGTTCCTCATGATTGCCCTTGAGGCAGAGCGCGCCTTCCTGTCGGACGAGTGCCATCACCCTTTCGACCACCTGGCGCGAATCCTGCCCGCGATCGACCAGATCGCCCAGGAAGATGAGGCGCGATTTCATCGGCCCGCGCGCGAGACAGTCGGCCGCGATCAGGCCAAGCAATTGCTCCAGCAGATCCAGCCGCCCATGGATATCGCCAATGGCGTACAGGCGCACATCCTCGCCCGTATGGGGCGGGGGGCGGTCATCAGGCTCGGCCTCAAGCCATTTGCCAATGCGCCAGAAACTCATTTCGCCAATGTTACTTACAGGCGAGGCAGTGTCACCCCCTGCTGCCCCATATATTTGCCCGCGCGATCGGCGTAGCTGACCTCGCACGGTTCATTGCCCTGAAGGAACAGGAACTGGCAGGCGCCTTCATTGGCGTAGATCTTGGCCGGCAGCGGCGTGGTGTTGGAAAATTCCAGCGTCACATGCCCTTCCCAGCCCGGCTCCAGCGGTGTCACGTTCACGATGATGCCACAGCGCGCGTAGGTGGACTTGCCGAGGCAGATGACCAGAACGTCGCGCGGCACGCGAAAATATTCGACAGTGCGGGCGAGGGCAAAGCTGTTGGGGGGGATGATGCAGCAATCGGTCTGGCGATCGACGAAATTCTTGGGATCGAAATCCTTCGGGTCGACGATCGTGCTGTCGACATTGGTGAAGATCTTGAACTCGTCCGCAACCCGCGCGTCATAGCCGTAGGAGGACAGGCCGTAGCTGATGCAGCCCTCGCGCCGCTGGCTTTCCACGAACGGCTCGATCATGCCGTTGCTCAGCGCCTGTTCGCGAATCCACTTGTCGGAAAGAATGGCCATGGGATCTCAGCTCTTTTTCGTGGGGCCGATGCCCAGGTCCGCCGGACCGAAGGCATGGGGAAGAAGGTCGGCAACGCGCAGGTGGAGCACCCGGTCACCGCTGGGGGTGGCGCAATAGATGGCGAGCGTGCGTCCCGCCATCTGTTCCGCCTCGTTCATGATCTGGCGGCATCGGCCACAGGGGGTGACGAGCGCTTCGTCGTTAGCGTCCATTGCGCCGCCTACGACGGCGATTTCCGCGACATCGGCGAAGCGGCCCTGTGCGTTGACACTCGCCAGCGCCACGGTTTCCGCGCAGAGCGACAGGCCGTAGCTGGCATTTTCGAAATTGCAGCCTGTGATGACGCTGCCGTCGATCAGCCGAACCGCCGCGCCCACGGCAAAACGGCTATAGGGTGCATGGGCGTTCGCCATCGCCACGCGTGCGGCGGCGATCAACTCTTGTACTTTATTTTCTTCAGGCATCAGGGCGCCACCACATTCCATCTGACTGGACCATCGACGCCGTCGATATGCCGCATATCGCTGGCTGTCCACATCACCCATGGCCGGGTCGCATAATCGGGGGGCATGAAATTGTCGTCCAGCCACAGTGTCCGATTGATGCCCGACCCGATATCATAGGCCTTGTCGAAGTCCTCGGTCAGGTTGAGCAGCGCGGGCTTGCCCGCCTGACCCTCGACCAGATTGATCAGCGTGTTGAGATCGGACAGCAACTGGTCGCGTCCCGGCCGTGCCTTGCATCCCGGCTCGAAGGAAAGCCGGATCACCGGGGGCAGGGCGGCATTGTCGCGCGGCACCGTGGTCATGAAGGCAGTCGCCTGATCGCTCGGCTGGCGGCAGAGGCTGAAATCGATCAGTGCGCCGTAGCGCATCCCCGCCGCTCGAACGCCGCGCCAATTGGCCGCAAAGGCCGCGTCGCGCCGACCTGCGCCATCGGCCGCGCGAATATAGGCAAAATCCGCGCCCTGCGCCGCCAGCGTGCCCCATTCGACCGTGCCATTGTCCGACGTGATGGCGACACCCTGCACCGGATATTGCTCACGGCTCGGCGCCCAGCCGCGTGCATAGAGCCACAGCGTCAGGGCAAGCGCCGCAATCACCGCCAGTCCCGCCCCGATACGGAACAGCAGTCCCCCCAAAGTCACAACCCTGATCGTCTTACCCCTTGATATGCAGCACGCAGATGAGCGTGAAAAGTCGCCGCGCCGTGTC
This sequence comes from Sphingobium sp., assembly GCF_035511395.1. GTDB lineage: Bacteria > Pseudomonadota > Alphaproteobacteria > Sphingomonadales > Sphingomonadaceae > Sphingobium. The sequence goes on along the minus strand of NZ_DATKFP010000354.1, from coordinate 1,611 downwards.
GAAATCCACGTCGATCTTGCCTTCCAGCCGCTCCTTCAGAACCTCGGCCGCATCATTGTGAATGGCGCGGCGGGCCATGTCGACCGTCTCGATCTGCTGGGGCGAGGCATTGCTGATCGCCTGATAATAGCTGTCGCAGATCGCGAAATAGTCGCGGATCGGGCGGCGGAATCGACCCAGGCCCAGGATGATCGCCTCCAGCGCGCTGTCATCCTCCCGGTTGACCTCGATCACCAGCCGGCCTTCCTCGACCCGCAGCACTACCTTGTAGGGGCCGGCATAACCATCGCCATGTTCGCGCTGCGGGGCGAAGTGATTATCCTCCAGCAGGTCGAAGATCGCGATGCGCCGTTCCTGCTCCACGTCGGCATTGCGCCACAATATCGTGCGCTGGTCGAGCTGGATGTCTATGATGCGCGGATCAGCCATGATGGAGCGAACAGTCAGTGCGGCGGCGCGCGCTGAAATGCAAGGGGGACTTATCCACAGATGGATAGGATTGGCCCCTTGCGTGGAACGATGCGGGAGAGGAAAGAGGGCGCATGGTCGAACTGTTGAAACTCAATGCCGCCGATACCGGCGGAACCGAACTGCCGCGCAATGTCGAGGCTGAAGCCGCGCTTCTGGGCGCGATCATGATCGACAATCGCATTGCGGAGGATGTGCAGCTCAAACTGAAGTCCGAACATTATTTCGAGCCGCTGCACGGTCGTATCTACGACGCGATCATGCGCCTGCTGGACAAGGACATGGTCGCCAACCCGGTGACGCTGAAGCCCATGCTGGAGCAGGATCCAGCGCTCAAGGAACTGGGCGGCGCGGCCTATCTGGCGCAGTTGACCGGCAATGGCGCGGCGCTGATCGGCGCGCGCGACTTCGCCAGCCAGATCTACGACCTCGCTCTGCTAAGGCAACTCGTCAGCGTTGGACGTGAACTCGTTGAAAATGCGATGGACACCAGCGAGGATGTCAATCCCCGCGAACAGATCGAGGCGGCCGAAGTCGCGCTGTATAAAGTGTCCGAGGGCGAGGGCGAAACCGGGTCGGTCAAGAGCTTCCTCACCGCTTCCACTGCCGCCGTTCAGGTGGCTGAGCGCGCACTCAACAGCGGCGGCCATGTGTCGGGCATCACCACCGGCATCAACAGCCTCAACGCCAAGATCGGTGGTTTGCACAATTCCGACTTGATGATTCTCGCCGGCCGTCCCGGCATGGGCAAGACCTCGCTTGCGACCAACATTGCCTATAATGCTGCATCGCGCTGGCTTCGCGACAATGCCGACGGCATTCCGTCGGACAAGAATATGGGCGCGAAGACCGCCTTTTTTAGCCTCGAAATGTCGGCCGACCAGTTGGCGACCCGCGTTCTTGCCGAACAGTCGGGCATTTCGGGCGAAGCGCTGCGCATGGGCAAGATCAGCCGGGCGGATTTCCAGAACCTGTCCCGCGCCGCGCGCGACTTGCAGGAACTGCCGCTCTTCATCGACGATACGCCGGGCCTGACGATCGCCGCGCTTCGTACCCGCGCGCGTCGTTTGAAGCGCCGCCATGATATCGGCTTCATCGTGGTCGATTATCTCCAGTTGCTCCAGGGCACCGGGCGCGGCAATG
>NZ_DATKFP010000353.1:0-3084 GCF_035511395.1 Sphingobium sp. | reverse complement strand
TGGCTAACTTCAGCCCAGTCGCCTGCCTGATAAGCCATCGAAATGCCGCGATCGATCCATGGCAAGGGCACCGGTTCACCCGAAGCACGCTTCTGCACGATGGCGGCCTGAAGATATGGCCGCGCGTCCTTGGGCTTGTTGCGACGCATCGCAATGTCGGCGCGCAACATGGAGGCGTCAACGCCATCATAGCCCAACGTCTTGGCGTAATCGAGCTGCGCGATCGCGTCATCATAATTGCCGACGACGTAGGACAGATAGCCAGCCGTGTAGCGCAGCCGCGGCGCGTCCGTCTTGGGCACAGCCGTCGTCTTGAACAGGTCGGTCAACGCAATCCGCTGCGCCTGTACGTCGCGCTTCTGCACCGCAAGCTGGTAGCGAAGACCGGCCGCGACATAGGCCTCGAAATCGGTGGCGGGCATAAGGCTGCTGATCTGCGTCGACGCCGTCGCCACGTCTCGCGCCTTCAGTGCTGCTTCGGCGGACTGGACATTGGCGCGAAATGCATCCGACATGGTAATCGGCGGCCCGGCTACCACCAGCTTCTTCTTTGCCAAGGCAGGCGTTCCAGCCAACATAGCCGCAGCTGCCACCATGGACAGCCCGCCCGAAATAACCTTCAATTTATGCATGGCCGCCCCGGCCTCCCCCAAATAATCCATGCCGGAACCAACCGGCATCATAACCTCAACCAGCGATCCTGTGCGCTGCCGCACGCAAGCGGCAGCGCACAACGGGATCAGGCGCCCTTGGTACCGAGATACGCCAGCCAGAGGCTGGCGACCTGCTTGCGCGAACCGGCCTGAACTGCCTGGAATGCCGCCTTGGCACCGGCGGTGTCGCCCCCCAGCGTCTTGGCGATGCCGAGGCGCGTATTCACCTCGTCGGCGTCGACGCCACCCTTCTGCTTGGCCAGTTCGAACATCGTTACCGCCTTGGCATAATCGCCATAGCCCAGATAGGCGTCGGCAGTGGCCGCCGCGATCTTGCCGTTGGCAGCCTTCTGCGCATCGGCTTCAGCCGAACCCAGCGAGCCTTTATCGCCGGCGATCTTGGCCACGGCGGGCTGATAGACATCACCGCCCGCGCTGGCGTTCAACACCCCCTTCGCGCGGCCTTTGTCGATCACCGACTTCACTTCGCCGTAGATGCCGGTCTTCGATGCCATTTCGGCATATTCGGTATAGTCGGCGGCGATCACTAGGCCGTCGGAAGCGCCAAGCAGGCGCAGAACGTCGAGATTTTCTCGGTTTGAAATGGTCGGATTGGCGCGCTGGAACAGGCGGACCAGCGTGCGGAGGTTTTGGCCGCTCGGTTCAGCCTGATAGGCCATGGTTGCCCATTCGGTCACTTCCGGCAGCTTCGCCGCCTCAGCGCGACCGACGCCAATCTGATACCACTGCGCAGGCGGCTGCTGCCCCGACGCCTTCGTCGCATCCGCCGCAGCCTTGAGCGCAGCAAGGCCCTTCTGGGTCAGACCGCGCGCGGGCTCGGCCGACGTGTTGGTGGTACCAGCCTTGCCGAAATAGGCCTGCGCCAGAGTCGGCTGAACCTGCTCCGTCTTGTAACCGGCCGCAAGAGCGGCTTCACCGCGCTGGATGGCGAGGTCGTAATTTTTCGCTTGCAACGCCTGGTCGGCCGCGATGGCGTTGAACTGACCGGCCTGTTCCGGCGGGGTGAGACCACTATCCAGCATCTGGGTCAGCGCTTCGCCTTGCATCGCCGCATCCTTGGACTGGATCGACGTGTTCAGCTTGATCGCACCGATCTGATATTTGTCGTCGTTCGACTGCGCCATGCTGTCGGCCTCAGCCAGCGCGGCCTTGGCGCCCGCGAAGTCCTGCTTCTCAGCGGCGGCCTGCGCGGTCTGGAGCGCCTTGATCACGTCGGGCGACACGTTGAGCTTCGGGCCGGCCTTCTTCTCTTCCTTCTTCGCGGCAAAGGCGGGCGCCGAAACGGCACCGCCCGTCAGCGCCAGAGCCAGCGCGAGCGCCACCGGGGTAACAAAACGCATGATCCTCATCTCCTTTGCGCGCCTGTCAGGGGTATCAGGCGACCTTTCGGGGTTAAGCGCCGATTAGGGGCCGGCGCGTGAATGGGCATTGAACAAGCCTATCTTGTCGCATTTTGCAACAGTTATGCGCCCCCTTCGTTCCGCCCGCAAATATTCGTCACGCGGCATACCGCCTTGGCTGCACACGCAGGCGCGCGAGCGCGCGCGAGGGGTGACAGATTTGTTTCGCTGGGCTAGTGCATCAGCAACGAACGCATCCATCCAAAAAAGAGAATCGCATTGACCGACGAGACTGCCCTCGCCGACCCTTCGGATATCAGCCCCATCTCCATCGTCGAGGAGATGAAGACCAGCTATCTCGATTACGCCATGTCGGTCATCGTCGCCCGCGCCCTGCCGGACGTGCGTGACGGGCTGAAGCCGGTGCATCGCCGCATTCTCTTCTCGGCCCAGGAATCGGGCTTCGTCTACAACCGCCCCTATCGCAAGTCGGCCCGTCTGGTCGGTGAAGTGATGGGTAAATACCACCCGCACGGCGACAGCTCGATCTACGACGCATTGGCCCGCATGACCCAGGATTGGTCGATGCGCGTTCCGCTGATCGACGGCCAGGGCAATTTCGGTTCGATGGACCCCGATCCGCCGGCCGCCATGCGTTATACCGAAGCGCGGCTCGCCAAGGTGGCGACCGCGCTGCTGGACGATCTCGACAAGGACACGGTCGATTTCCAGCCCAACTATGACGCCTCGGAAAACGAGCCGCAGGTGCTGCCGGCGCGCTTCCCGAACCTGCTGGTCAACGGCGCGGGCGGCATCGCGGTCGGCATGGCGACCAACATACCGCCGCACAACCTGGGCGAAGTACTGCGCGCCTGCCTTGCCTATATCGACAATCCCGGCATCACCACGGACGAACTGATCCAGATCGTCCCTGGCCCAGACCCTCAGCCCCGGACTGGAGCAGTCGCTCTACTTCCACTCCAGCCAGGCCTCCGTGAAAGGCAGCAAGAACTACGCGGGCATCGCCGACCCGGTGGTGGACGCCATGGTCGAGAAGCTCCTCGGTGCCC
>NZ_DATKFP010000352.1:0-30725 GCF_035511395.1 Sphingobium sp. | reverse complement strand
CGTGCGTCAGCGCCATGCCGATCGGCCGGAAGTCCGCGCGATGATCGACATAGAGGTTCGACCAGCGCCCTTTAGCGAAGCCGATATTCTCCAGTTGCATGATTGACCATGCCTCAACGAATTGCAGGCGCGCCGCGACGTAACGCGCAAGGTCGGGAAGTGCGTGATGATTGGGCGTGACCAGCACAGTCCGCAACTCGACCCGTGCGCCCGCCATGATGAGGTGGGCAAACCCTTCCTCAAGCTGCGAGAATGCGCCGCGTTTGCCGACAATTTCGTCATGCAACGCCGGTTCGGCAGCATAGAGCGGAATACCCCAACTGACCTGTCGATAGAGCGACGCGCGCAGGCGGGAGATATCGTGAGCGTCGAAATGCTGCGCGTTGGTCAGGATGTGGAAACTGAGGTCAGGCCGTGCCGTCAGCACTCGCTCGACCATGCCCAATAACTGATCTTTGTAGAGTGTCGGCTCGCCACCCGATATGCCGATCAGCATATCCGGCTCCGCCAGCAAGCAGGCCTGCTCCAGCAGGTCGAAGCGATCGTCATGGGTTTTCTTTGGTGGCTGCGAACACATCACGCAAAGCTGGTCGCAGCGTTCCGTGACCAGCAACGTGTTATGCGGCGAGCCGGATCGTAACAGCCGCTCCAACCGTCCGGCCTGCGGGCGCACCAGCACTACATCGCCGTCAAGGTCTTCCGCCGTCGCCCCGTCGATTGCGAACAGGCCGCTCTCGCCTGCAAAGGTCGCACCCAGCGCGTCGGATTCGACAAGGATCGCATCGGCGCTGTGCATTGACGTCCCGGTCGCGCGCAGGCGCGTGACGAAAGGCGCGTCCGCTTCCGCTTCTGCCGAGAGCAGCAGCGGGATCATGCCATCACCTCGCCGAAACTGTCAGGAATAGAGGGCAGCCGCAGCCATTGGGCCAGCGAGTGGCGCACTTTCTCGCAATCGGTATAAAGCAGCCGGAAGATGAGGTCGAACAGGTGCATATGGCGGCGGCAGAAGGCCGTGTCGTACCGGGCCATGTCGATCCGGCCGTAACGGGCGAGATCGTCAATCGGGTCGCGCCCGCAATAAGGCTGGTAGGCGCACCGCATACAGGCCGGATCGAACTGGTTGGTCGCGTGGCTGTTCAACAAGTCCCGTGCCTCGCTGTCCCAGCCCGTTTCGATCGTGCCTATCGACAGGTCGATGACGCCGGAGCGCGACAGCATCCGGGCCTCATCGGTCGGATAAACGGCCCCGTCATGGTCCACCACAATATAGTCGTGGCCCATCGGGTTCGGGTTACGCAGATCGACGTGGCGCTCGCGTCCCGGCTGGAATATCCGCCGCAAACCGATGCTGAAATAGGTTTCCTCCAGCACTCGGTCCTGATCCGCCCAGTTGCGTTCGATCAGGCGGTGGATGAAGCCTTCGTAATAGCTGCGCCACGTCTCGTCCTGCTCGCGCGCCTGCTTGTGCCGCTTGCGGGCAAAACCCTGATAGTTGATCGGGCGCAGGAAAATGCTGTCCATGCCATAGGCAACATAAGCGTCGATCAGGTCGTCAGCCGCTGGCGGTGTTGCCGCATTGATCGTCGGCAGCGCCGATACCTTGCTTGGGCCGTAGCGGTTCACGATGAAGCGCAGGTTGCGGAAAAAGGCCGATGTCGTTCCTGCGTCTTTTGTGCGGTGACGACCATGCGTGACTTCATCGCCGTCGAGCGATGTACTGATAAACACATCGGGCCTGTCGAAGATGGCCAGCAACTCGTCGTCAATATGCTGGAGGTTTGAGCAAATGACGAACTGGCGCTGCGCAAAACGCTCGGCTTTCTCCATCACCGCCAGGAGCAAGTCCGGGCGCAATGTCGGCTCGCCGCCCTGAAACTCGATCTTGAGGCGGTCGCAGGCAAGACCGTCAATCGTCGCCAGAACCGCCGCCAGAGTTTCTTCGCTCCAGTCGAAACCGGCGCGGTCGATATTCACCCGCGAAACTTGGCAATAGCTGCAATCAAGGTTGCAGCGGAGCGTCGGCACGAGAATCAGATAATCGAGCGGCGCGGCTGGCGCGATCCTCCGCGCCACCGCCCGGCTATGCGCCGCGAACGCGAGGCTGTCAGCGTTCTCAATCAGATGTCCAGCCGCCCGCAGACTGAATCTGTCGCCTTCCGTTTCGGCACCATCGACCAGTCGCCCGACAAAGGCATCGGCCCCAAGGAAAAAACGCCCACTGTCATTGACGAAAATCGTCGCCCCGTCAGGTAACGCCCGCGACCGGAGCGGCAAGAAGCTCATGACAGCAGGTTTTCGAGCAGCATGGCACGCCGCGAACGGGCCCGATTGAGCAGTTTCCCATTGAGCAGCGCCGCGCGCCATATCCGGCGCAGGCTGTCTGCATCGGGCGCTCCTGACAGTTCAATCGCGGTATCGGTTAGCTTGACCTGCACTCCCGCGTAGGTCGACATGATCCATAATGCCGCTGCATCTTCGCCCGCCGCAAATGCCGCCCCTGTTTGGCGGGCTATCATCGTCTGCCCCATTGCTTCCCCCAAAAGCGCCATTTGCAATTGGGTATGGAACATCCTGCACCACCACAAGCATAAATACGTCCGATCGCATGTGTTTGTGTGGCTGCGCCGTAGCTATGCTTTGGTAATCATGGTTGCAATATTAGGGGCATTGTTTTGAACCATCCTAAAGGTCATCACCACAAAGCGGCATCTGACGAGGCCAAAGCTCCGCAGACCTCGATCATGATCTGGGCAGGCGTTGGTGTGATCGCCCTGCTCGCAGTGATCGGCCAGTGTTCCTCATCAAACACCGCCGGCAGCACTGCCACGGAAGCCTCCAACACGGCGCAGGCGGCAATCAGTGAAGCTATTGCCATACAGGCTCCCCCGCCGGTTCTCGAACTCAAGGGTTCCAGCGTCAAAGGTGGCGAAGCAAACCTGAAGAAGGTGGCGGTCGAGGGACTGCCGGGCGAAATGATATATAGTCAGAATTGTTACGATGCACTTGGCCGTCATTTCAGCTGGAATAAACTCGATATTTGCGGCGCGTTCGACATGGCCGCCGTTCGTGATCTTGGCGACAGCGATGCCACGGGCTTCGACAAGGAAACCGCATGGTTCGAGAACGAGACGGCAGCCGGGCGCTATCTCAAGGCCGCTGTCGCGGCAGGCGAGACGGAGGAAAGCGCCGATCAGCGTCTGAGCGATTTACAAGCCAGAATTATAAAATCATCTGCGGCCGAAAAGCCGGAGCCCATTCCGGCCGACGCTGTCAACGATGAAGAGAACGACTCCGATACCGATCCTTCCGCCGTGATGAACACATAAGCCGACTACGCAGGATCATAGACGATCTGGCCGATGAGGATTTGCAGGCCTGCGTGAAGCTTTTGGTCCACATCTACAGGGGATGCACCGATGCAGGTCGCCATCGAGATTGGCAGGCTGGCGCCGGCGGACAATCAGGATGGCATCGCGATATGGAAGCGCGTCGCTCTTTTAGTCAGCGACGCAATGGGGTTTGAAGCCGTCCAGCCCGTGACAGAACATTGATGACCACTAATGTTCGCGCTACCTGCCCGATTGCAATGCGGCCTATATCCAACAATTCATCCGGCGCTGCACGCCGCGCTAACTGGACGAAGATGATCGACGTATCATCGCTGCCTATTTCGGCGTCTCCGAGGTGACGCTACTTGTGCACACGAAGATCGAAAGCACGGTCCGATACCTCGGCGTTGATGTGGAGGACGCTTTAACTCTCGCAGAGGGCCCAGAAATCCAAGCCTGGCTCCTCGTCGCTGCGAGGACCCAGGATCTGGGCTGCGGCGGTCACGTACCAATCATGAAAATCGCAAAAGCGGAAGGTCCGCTGCCGGGGATGAAAATTTGTCTACTGAATGGCCGATTTGGGTGTGCGCCGTGCAAAGGCGGCACTTTCTAGTGGGTGACAGGCCCACCCGGCGATGCTCCAGCCGGAAGCAACCGGGGCAGGCATGGAGGTGACGAGATGTCTGAAGCCCCCGGATGACGGTCACATAGGTGACCGTGCGAGCGTACAGGCCGTAACGTGAGTGAACGCTGAGCAATCCTCGAAAAGGACGATGTGCAGGCCGACCCGTTAACCCTTACGGGGAAGGTTGATATGGACGGGCGAGTTTGAGCGACGTTCGAGCCCGTCTGCTGCACCGGGGTAGTGGCGACAGCATGTACGCAAGGAAAGTGCACGCAACACGGGAAGCCCCATGGCGTGCCGAGGGATCGGCAACCGGACGCCCGTGAGGGATGGGAAGGGCGCGGTGGGGTGGCGGAGAGGCCCGTAGTACCGGGGAAGCCGGGTAATGCCGGTGGAGGGAAGGAGCCTCAGTTCAAGACGAACGCAAGCAAGTGGTGAGGGGCAGGAGATTGGGAAACCTATCAACTCCGATAAGCGTCCAGAAGCTGCAGAAGGCGTTGCACGCGAAAGCGAAGGCAGAAGTCGGTTATCGTTTCTACGCGCTATATGACAAGATCAGCCGCGATGACATTCTGGCCCATGCCTATGCCCAGTGCCGCTCCAACAAGGGCGCGCCGGGTGTAGATGGACAGGACTTTGCGGACATCGAGGACTATGGCGTCGAACGATGGCTGGCGGAACTGGCGCTGTCGCTCAGGAAGGAGACGTACCGGCCGGAACCGATCAGACGTGTCTACATACCAAAAGCCAACGGCAAACTCAGGCCGCTGGGCATATCCACCGTGCGGGATCGGGTCTGCATGACAGCAGCAATGCTGGTACTCGAACCGATCTTTGAAGCCGACCTTCCACCGGAAATCTACGCCTACCGAGCCGGGCGCAATGCCCAGCAGGCTGTGGTCGAGGTGGAGGAGCAGCTGTTCCGTGGCCGACCGGATGTCGTGGACGCCGACCTTGCCGACTACTTTGGCACCATCCCTCACTTGGAGCTGATGAAATCAGTATCACGCCGGATCGTCGATCCGCGCGTGCTGCATCTGATCAAATCCTGGCTGGAATGCGCTGTCGAGGAAACGAACGACAAGGGCAGGAAGACACGAACGACGCAGGCCCGCGATCAGCGGCGCGGCATCCCGCAAGGATCACCCATCTCACCATTGCTGGCGAATATCTACATGCGCCGGTTCGTGCTGGGATGGCGGAAGCTCGGCCTGGGGCAACGCCTCGGCTCGCGGCTCATTACCTACGCCGATGATCTCGTGATCCTGTGCCAGAAGGGCAAGGCGGAAGCCGCGCTCGATCATATGCGGGGGCTCATCGAGAAGCTGAAGCTGACGGTAAATGAGGAAAAGACACGCATGTGCAAGGTGCCGGACGAGATGTTCGACTTTCTGGGCTACACGTTCGGTCGGATGTACTCTGCGAAAACCGGCAAAGCCCGCATAGGCTACCGGCCATCAAAGAAAAGCATCCAGCGCGTGGTCGAAACGATCCACACGCTTACGGACCGGGCGGGCACTTGGCAGGATACCACATATCTGGTGGCCAAGATGAACCGGGTGCTGCGCGGACGGGCCAACTACTTCTCGGTTGGCACCACGAGCAAAGCCTACCGGGCCATCGACAGCTACACAGCAGTGCGGTTGCGTCGGTGGCTGCGGGCCAAACATAAAACCAGGCGAAAACGCGCGGGAGCTTATCACACCCCCGAGCTGTACGAGCGCTTCGGCCTCGTGCGTCTGGCGGACCTGGCTGCAGCCCGTCGTGGGTGAAGGCGTGATGTCTTGTCCGAGAGCCGGATGCGGGAGATCTGCATGTCCGGTTCGATGAGCAGGGAGTGGAAACGGACCGTCTGGCAAGCCCCACAGGCGCGCCGCACGATACCGCGCCACTTCCTGACTCTACCGACGACAGATGGCCTCCCTCCTAGGCCGCCACCGGGTTTGCGCTAGGCAGCGGACTGGGAGGCTCCTCACGGGATTGCGGCTTGATCTTGAACCACAGGGCATACAGCGCGGGCAGGAACACCAAGGTCAGGATCGTGCCGCCGAGCGTCCCACCGATCAGGGTCACCGCCATCGATCCCCAAAAGACTGAACTGATGAGGGGCACAAATGCGAGCACCGCCGCCAGCGCGGTCAGAATTACCGGTCGGGAACGTTGCACCGTCGCCTCGACCACGGCGTGGTAGGGGTCCATCCCTTCCTTCTCATGGTCGTGGATTTGGCCGATCAGAATGAGCGTGTTTCGCATCAGGATGCCAGCAAGGGCGATCAGGCCGAGAATGGCGTTGAAGCCGAACGGTTGGCCGCTGATCAGCAACGTAGGAACGACGCCGATCAGCCCCAGAGGCGCGGTCAGCAGCACGATCGCCATGGCCGACAGGCTGCGCACCTGGAGGATGATGACGATCATCATCAGCACTATCATGATCGGGAAGATCGGTGCGAGTGCCGAATTGGCCTTCTCGGCCTCTTCGATCGAACCAGCCATATCGATGTGGTAGCCGGACGGCAGTTCCTTGATTATCGGCTGGAGCTTCTGGAGCATCGCGGCCGAGACGTCGGGTGGTTGCAGTCCCTCAGCGATGTCGCCACGAACGGTGATCGTCGGTAACCGATCGCGGCGCTGAAGGATCGGGTCCTCCATCCGCACTTCCAGTTCGCCGATCTGGCTGACCGGCACGCGCTGGCCATTGGCGCCGGTCAGCATATAGTCGCCGATCCGCGTCGGATCGAGCCGATCGTTGCCACTTGAGCGCGCCACGACATCGACGGTGCGGATATCCTCACGCGCTTGGCTGACGGTAGCGCCGGTGAGCAGAAACTGAAGCTGCTGCGCCACGACACTGGACGTCAGGCCGAGCGCACGCAGCCGATCCTGCTCAAGGACGAAGTGCAGGGCAGGCGCCCGATCGCCCCAGTCTGCGTTCACGGTTCGCATCATCGGATCGTCCTGCATGATCTTCTGCGCTTTGGCCGCGATGGTGCGGACCGTCGCCACATCAGGGCCACTCACCCGGAAGGCGACGGGGAAGGGCGAATAGGGACCAAAAACCAGCTGGGTCGCGCGCACCCGTGCCTGAGGCGCGAGGCCGTCGGCCGCGGCCTGGCGTAGCCGAACTTTCAGGGCATCGCGCGCTTCCTCGTCAGCGGTGAGGACTATGATCTTTGCAAAGGAGGGGTCGGGCAGTTCGGGCGACAGCGACATGAAGAAACGCGGGGCCCCCTGGCCGACATAAGCGGTCACGATTTTGGCTTCGGGCTGTTTACGCAGCCAGGCCTCGACTTGCTTTGCGGCCTCGCTGGTGCGGGTGATCGCCGTTCCCTTGGGCATCTGCACCTCGACCAACACTTCGGGCCGATCGGACGCGGGGAAGAATTGTTTGTTGACGAACGGCATGCCGGCACCTGCAATCAGGAACGCGCCGAGTGTCGCGAGCGCGACAAGTTTCTTGCGCCGCACTGCCCAGGCGATGACGCTGCGCACTTTCTCATAGCGTGGCGTCTGGTAGATTGCGGCATGTCCGCCTTCCACGGGCTTGATATGCGGCAGCATCTTCACGCCCATATATGGCGTGAAGATCACCGCGACGAACCAGGAGGCGATCAGGGCGAAGCCAACGACCCAGAAGATGTTGCCGGCATATTCGCCGGCGGTCGATTGCGCGAACCCGACCGGCATCAACCCAATCACCGTCACCAGCGTTCCGGCCAGCATGGGCGAGGCGGTATGGCTCCAGGCGTAGGCGGACGCGCGGATGCGATCGTAGCCCTCCTCCATCTTCACCACCATCATCTCAATGGCGATAATGGCATCATCAACCAGCAGGCCGAGCGCGAGGATCAGTGCGCCGAGCGTGATCCGGTCAAGAACGCGGCCGGTGGCCCACATGATGACGAGCACGATAGCCAGCGTCAGCGGCACCGCCGCCGCCACGACGATGCCGACCCGCCAGCCCAGGCTCACAAGACTGACGATCATCACGATCGCCAGCGCTTCCAGGAAAGTGTGCATGAACTGGTTGACCGCCTCGGAGATGTTGACCGACTGATCGGTGACCGGGGTCAGGCTCATGCCGAGGGGAAGTTCCTCTGTGATCTTCTCAATTTCCGCCTTCAACGATTGGCCCAGTTCAAGGCCGTTCCATCCTTCGCGCATGACGACGCCGAGCAGCAATGCGGGCTCGCCTTGGCTGCGGATCAGGAAGGCGGCGGGGTCTTCGTAACCACGCTCGACCTTGGCGATTTCGGACAGGCGCAGGGTGGCCCCATTTGCAACGATGGGCAGGTCGCGGATTTTGGACAGGTCGTCGAACGCCCCGTCTATGCGCACAATGACCTGCTGCCCCTTGGTTTCGATCGAGCCTGCGGGCGTGATCATATTCTGCGCCGCCAGCGCAGCGAAGATGTCGCGTGGCGAGACGCCAAGCGTCGCCAGCCGCTCCTGGGCGAATTCGACATAGATGCGCTCAGGGCGCTCGCCCACGATATTGATTTTGTTGACGCCAGGAACATGCAGCAAGCGCTGGCGCAGAGTTTCGGCTTCCCGTGCGAGCAACCGCTGCGGCTCGCCCCTGGCCTTGAGGGCATAAAGGGCGAAGGTGACGTCGCCATATTCGTCGTTCACGAATGGCCCGACCGCACCATGCGGCAGATTGGGCGCTTCGTCCGACATCTTCTTGCGAGCCTGGTAAAATTGGTCCGGCACGTCTTCGGGGGGCGTCGTGTCCCGCAAGGTCAATGTGGTGAAGGCCAGGCCGGGCCGTGTGAAGGTTTCGCTGCGGTCGTACCAGCGCAGTTCCTGCAAACGCTTTTCCAGTGGCTCGGCGACCTGATCCTGCATCTCCTGAGCGGTCGCGCCGGGCCAGGCGGTGACGACCGTCATCACCTTGATGGTGAAGCCTGGATCCTCCGCGCGTCCCAGCTTCAGGAACGCCACGCTGCCCGCCAGAATGATAGCGATCAGGAAGAACAATGTGACCGATCGCTCGCGGACAGCCAGCGCGGATAGATTGAACCGGCTCGGCTTACCGGGCTCATTTCCGGGCAGACCATGCTGCCCGCTCATCGGGCTGCACCTGCGGCCGGGGCAGCGATTCGGACCTCCTGACCCTGATGCAACATATGGGCGCCCATCGCGACGAAGCGGTCGCCCGACTTAAGTCCCGATGCCACGGTGGCGGTCTCTTCACCAAGGGCGGAGACGCGAACCGGCCGCCACGCGACCGTTGGCTTGGTGCCCGCTCTAACGATCCAGACGCCCGGACCTCGCCCGGTGTCGTGCAGCGCGCCAAGCGGCACTTGGGTCGCAACCTCTTCGCCTGGCGCAGCAAGGGTCACCGTGACGGTGGATCCTAGCGGCGCCCGGGCGACCGCGCCTGAAAGAACATAGCGGGCTTCAAACGTGCGCGAAGCTGGATTGGCGAAGTCAGCGAGCTGGCGCAGGGTGGCGCTGCCGGTCGCGCCGTCATAGGTGCGGGCCCGGGCGGCAGAGTTCAATGAGGGCCGCACCGTTTCGGGCAATTGCACCAGGGCTTCGCGCGGTCCCGACCGCGCTAATCGTATGACGGTCTGTCCGGCCGCAACCACCTGTCCGGGTTCTGCCAGCGTCTCGACGACTGTGCCGTCGGCATCGGCGAGCAGGACGCCATAGTTTGTTTCGTTACGTGCCACATTGGCCTGCGCCTGTGCTGCGGTGAGCTGAGCGCGCGCTGAATCGGCGGCTGCCTTGGTTTGGTCGTAAGTGGAGGCCGATACGGCGCCCGCGCCCACCAGATCGCGGTAACGCTTCTCATCGGCTGCAGTCTGCAATGCGCGCGCCCGGGCGGCTTCGACGGTGCCTTGTGATGCGCGGCTCGCGAGCGCGAGGTCGGCAAGGTCGATCCGCATAAGCGGCTGTCCGCGGCGAACGACCTGTCCGGCATCAACCATACGCTCGATCACCTTTCCACCGACCCGAAAGCCCAGATCGCTCTGCACGCGTGCCGCAACGATGCCGGTAAACTCGCGTGTCGCGGCATTGGCCAGGCTTGAAGTGGTTATCCTGACGAGTGGCGGCTGTGTCCGTGGATCGGATGGGGTGCGGTCGCACCCGGCCAGTGCGATCGAAAGCAGGACGGGAAGGCCAAGGGCAAGATGACGATAGCGATGGGACACGCACGATTCCTCCGAAGTATGGAGGATCGATAAGTGTCTAGTGACTATATTGTCAATAGGTCACATCAATTGATCTGGCCGGGTTTAGGGTGCTAGGCTTCGCAGGATGAGGCCCATCACCTCGCCTTGGGCGTCCGGAAGCAAGTCCAGATTCCGCTCGAGATGCAGTGGATCGATAAAGGGGGTCATCGCGTAGAAGATCGATCGGCAGATTTCGTCGATCGGTGTCTTGCGTTCGAACTCCCCGTTTTCGCGTCCATCCCGGATGATCTCCTCCAGCATCACTTTGAGGGCATCGGCGTACACTTGCGTCGATGACCAACGCTCCTTCGCCGATAGCGCCGCAATCTCAAAGATTTTTCGATCATCGAAAAAAAGGGCGACGCTAAGCGCAGTAACGCTTTTGAACATACGACGGAGCCGGTCGGTCGCGCTGCCGCCTTCATCGATGGCGGCACACGCCTCGCCGAGGATTTGCACGAGGCGGGCGCTACAGATGGCTTCGCCGATCGCCTGTTTCGATTCGAAGAAGCGATAGATATAGGCTTTCGAGAAGCCGATCTCGCGCGCCAGGTCAGAGACCGCGGTTTTGCCATAGCCGTAGCGCGCAAAACATTCATTCGCTGCTTCGACGATCTGGTCACGTACGCTGTGTTCGGCCGGCCCGCGGGTCGAGGCCGTTGGAGTGGATGCCTTAGTCATGCTGGCTTCTTAAACCCTCTAGCCGGCATTGACAAACAGTAACCATAAGGAACATTAGTCATATATTGAACTCAATCTCTCAAGGCTTGAACATGCGACACCGTCGATCCGCATTCCTGTTGTCAGCTATGGCCGCGCTTCTGGGCGGCTGTGCTGTCAGGCCTCGCTACGTCGCGCCGGTTTCCTCGGCGCCAACTGCTTTTGTCGGCGCTCCCGCCGTCGATTCGCGAACTGCGGCAACGCAGATGGCGGACCTGGTCGATTGGTGGCAGGCGTTCGACGACCCGCTGCTGACGAGTCTCGTCGAACGCGCGCTCGCCCAGAATCTGGATCTGCAGCGGGCAAGCGCGCGCGTCGTTCAGGCGCGCGCTGCGCTGAAGAATGCCAACGCCGCGCTCCTGCCATCCGGCCAGGTGAGCGGTCAGGGTGGCGAAACCTATCAGTCGCTGGAAACTCCGATCGGACGGATTGGCAGCGCGTTCCCGCAGTTCGAGCGTTCGACCGAAACCTATGAGCTTAATCTTGGCGCCAGTTGGGAAATCGACCTGTTCGGTGGCCGTGACGCCGCTCGCGACGCGGCCCGCGCGGATTGGCAGGCATCGGCGGCGGCAGCAGTCGCCGCACGCCTTGCAGTGGCTGCGCAGACTGCAGATACCTATATCGCAATCCGTACCTTGCAGGCGCGCCTCGACGTGGCGCGCGCGCAAACCGACACCCAGCAGAAACTCGTCGATCTGATCACCCTTCAATATCGCAAAGGCGTCGCGGCCGAGCTACAGGTTCGCCAGGCCGAAGGCGCGCTGGCGCAGGTGCGCGCCTCGATCCCGGCTTTACAGAACGAACTCGACATGGCGATGAATGCCCTCGACGTGCTGATCGGCGTTCAGCCCGGCACAACCCGATCCGAACTGGCGCCTCTCTCCCCGATACCGCTGCCCCCCGCAGTATCGACGGCGGGCGGGCCGGCAGCGCTTTTGCGGCGTCGGCCCGATATCATTGCGGCGGAACGGACGCTTGCTGCTTCCAACGCACGGATCGGGGTCGCCGTCTCTGAATATTATCCTAAAATCTCGCTCAGCGGTCTGCTTGGAACTGCGACGACGGCGACAGGTGGTCTGTTCACTGGCAATGCGACCCAAGCCAACGGCGTGTTTGGCTTGCGATGGCGCCTGTTCGACTTCGGGCGGGTCGATGCCGAGATCAGGGCCGCCAAAGGCCGCAATGCCGAGGCGCTGGCTGCGTATCGCCTGACCGTCCTGCGTGCGTCGCAGGATGTCGAGGATGCCTTCTCGACATTGGTCCAGCAGGAGGCGCGTGCGGCAGCTTTGTCACAAGGTGAAACAGCACTGAGGCGTGCACGGACCTCCTCTCTTGCTGCTTACAAGGGTGGGGCGGTCAGCTTGATCGAAGTGCTCTATGCCGACCGTCGGCTCCTCGAAACCCAAGACGGTGCGATCCAGGCGCGCGCTGCGGCGAGCCGCGGAGCGGTCACTTCGTTCCGCGCGCTGGGTGGCGGCTGGGATCCGGTTCCGGCGATGAACTGAAAGACTGGCGAGACGATTGTGCGTGCGGAGGGTGTGCGGTTGCAATGCATGACGGTGCGCCGAAAGAATGGATCGCCAGGCAAAACATGCTCCCGCGCGGCTATGGCTTCGCTGCAACGGGAAGGCGGAATGGCGCGCCTAGCCGAGACCCACCGGGAACTCGTAGAAATCGAAAAGCAGGTCCGCCAGGCAACGGCGAAACACAATGCTTTTCTTTTGGAATTGGGCCTACCCTCCCTGCCGGGGGCTGGGTGAAAGATACATGCCTAGTAGGCTAGCCTATCGCCTGAGGCCCCGCGTGCCGCGCGACAATCAGGATGAGAGAGCGTGTTGCCTCGCCTGAATTGCTCCCGAGTGTTGTCCATTTGCCTCATCTAAAATGCTCCCGACGGTGGCAGGGAGTAAACGATGAGGAAGGTGAGCATGGCGACGCGGAAAGAATTGGTTGAAGCGGTTGGCGAGCGGTATCGCGCGGCTGACCGAACGAGCAAGGGCAAGGTTCTCGACGAGTTCGTCGCAGTCACAGGATTGCACCGCAAGCATGCGATGCGGATTTTGCGAGAGAAGGCGCCGTCGCGGCAGACGGCGCGTCCCGAGCGCAGGATTTATACCGAGGCGGTGCGAACCGCGCTGATCCTATTGTGGGAAGCGAGCGACCGCCTCTGCGGTAAGCGGTTGCGGCTACACCGATCCTGATTGAGGCCATGGAAGGCCATGGCCATCTTGACCTGGAACCTGCGATCAAGGCGAAGTTGTTGCAGATGAGCGCAGCGACGATCGACCGGGCGTTGAAAACCGTGAGGGAAAGCAGTCCGAGGCTGCGGCGGCGGGGTGTGGCAGGATCCGAACTGAGGCGCAGCGTTCCGATCCGAACCTTCAGCGACTGGGGGGACCCGGCTCCGGGGCATATGGAAGCAGACCTTGTGTCACACAGCGGGCCGATAGCGAAGGGTAGCTGGGCCTGGACGCTTACGCTAACCGATATCGCGACAGGTTGGACCGAGTGCGCCCCGCTGCTGGTTCGCGAACAAACGCTGTTGGTTGCCGTACTTTCCGAACTGCGCAAGCTGATGCCGTTCCCATTGCTGGGGTTCGATTCTGACAATGACAGTGTGTTCATCAATGAGACCGTACGCGACTACTGTGCCGCGACTGGGGTCACCTTTACCCGTTGCCGGCCCTATCGGAAGAACGATCAGGCCTGGGTTGAGCAAAAAAATGGCTCCGTTGTGCGTCGCCTGGTGGGATATCGTCGGTTCGAGGGACTGGAAGCGGCCAGGTCGCTGGCGGAGTTGTACGCTGCATCCCGTCTTTTTGTGAACTTCTTCCAACCCTCGTTCAAACTGGCCGAGAAGCAGCGGGACGGAGCCAGAGTGTATAAACGCTATCATGCACCGGCGACGCCGTTCCAGCGCCTGATGGATGAGCCCCGGACCAGCGAGCAGACACGTCAGCAGCTTCGCCACCTCGCTGCCGGGCTGGATCCGGTTCGGCTGCTGCGCGACATCCGCGCGGCGCAGCAAAAACTGGTGGTACTCGCTGATGCCGTGGCCTCGGCGACACCGGCGGAGACAGCGTCGCCCCCGCCGCTGGACGCGTTTCTGTTGAGCCTGAGAACGTTATGGAAAAACGGCGAGGCGCGGCCTACGGCGGCAGCGAAACCACCGCAAAACCGGGGCGTCGCCGACCAGATCCACTGGTCCAGGTTGCCGACCAACTGGAAACCTGGTTCGAGGAAGAACCCTGGCGCACCGGACGGGAGTTGTTGGAAAGGCTCCAAGCAGAGCAACCGGGAAATTACCCCAATGGTCTCCTTCGGACGGTCCAACGTCGGCTAAAAGGCTGGCGCACTGAAAAAGCACGTGCCCTCGTGTTCAGTCATATGCCTGCGGTAACCTGCGAAGGCACAGCAGGCACTATGGCCATGATCAGCGCTCCGTGACGGGTGGCCGCTCCGCCTCGCCTACGGCTCGGCTGCACGGCCACCCGTCACGCAAATATCGCCATGACTGGCTATGTCCTGTAGGAGCATTTAAGTGAGGCAACCATCACTCTGTTCGGGAACATTCCCTCGTGAGGCAACACGGACCTTCGCGACAATCAAGTCCAACGAGGAAATGTCGCGCAGCGACAATCAAACCTGCGAGTAGCGCTTGCCAGCGTCAATCAAAGCAGGCACCACTTGAAAACCGCGACGATCAGTTCTCATCCTGATTGACGGAAACTTCTCATCCAGATCGCCGCGCCATACCCCGCGGGTCGTACATGTGAGACTTTCGTACGCCTGCCGGCGCCCGAAACCCTTCGACAAATCTGCCGTTCCTTGCGGCTCAGTCGTATGGCGGCTTCCGGCGCATGACCTGCCGGTCAGCTAGCGACCCAGTTCCCGACGTTTAGCTGGACGCAGATCTTTGCCGTCACCGGCCATTTGGTCATACTGCTCCCGGTCGAGACCGGGGTGACTGACACTGGGGACTTCCCTGCCTGTTAGCTACGGGAGTCACGAAGCGGGTCGCTGCCGCTCGCGACACTGCTAATTTAGCAACGGAGGCTTGATCAAGCGCCCTTGACCACGATCTTGCGGTGATGCGGCACCTTGACCGTTACCGAAACGACTTCGACCTCGGGTAAGGCGATCATCGCATTGACATTATCGAAGGCTTGCCCAATGCCGAGTTCACCGACGGTCTTCTGTTCGGACGCCGCACTGGCGTTCGCCGCTCCGACGATCCGGGAACCGTCGTGCAGCGCCTTCAGAGCCGTGACGTGCGCGATCGCCGCCCAGCTTCGACCCGGCTGAACACCCACAAGCCCTACGCCGATCGTCTGCTCAGTTATCGCTTTCTCCTGCCTTGCTTGATCCCGCTTCGCCCTTGGTGGGAAGGTTGATGCCATTCCAGCCTCCACCCAATGCCTGCCAAAGGCCAATCAGCGTGTTGAACTGCTGTTCGCGCACAGAGATCGCTGATAGCTCGACGGCGTAGAGGTTACGCTGCGCATCCAACTCGTCGAGAAAGGGCGAGTAGCCGCTGCGATAGCGGTCCCGCGCGATCGTCAGAGATCTTTGCAGGATGGTACGACGGGCAATCGCCCGGGCGATCTGCTCACGCAGCCGCTTCTCGCCGACCAACGCATTCTCGACTTCCCCGAACGCTGTCAGCACGGTGCCACGGTAGGCGAAAGCGGCCTGGTCACGCTGCGCATTCGCCTGGTCGAGCTGGGCGGTTAGCCGTCCACCCTGGAAGAGCGGCGCTAGGATGCTGCCGCCGAGCGACCACAGCGAGACGGGATCATAAGCGAGCTGGTCGACGAACAAGGCCCCCACCGACGCCGAAAGCGCGACGTCCGGCAGGAACTCGGCTCTGCGCGCCGCGATGACCCGGTCGGCCGCGACCAGTCGTGCCTCCGCTGACGCGATGTCCGGCCGTCGGCGCATCAGTTCGGACGGCATCAGGGCAGGTACCGGTGGCAGCTGCAACCCGACGAGAGTGCCGCGCAGAACCGCTCCCGGCAGGTCGCCGGTCAGCAGACGGAGCCCGTTCTCCTGGATTCGCTGCGCCTGTTCGAGTTGCGGGATCGTCTGCGCAATTGCTTCATATTCAGATTGCGCCTGCGTCAGCTCGAGCTGGGAACTGTACCCAAGCCGCGCCCGGTCCTCGGCGATGCGCCTCGCTTCGGCGCGCGAGGCGAGCGTCTGGCGCGTGACCGTCAGCTGGAGATCGATCGACAGCAACGTCACATAGGCCTGTCCCGTCGCAGCCGCGACCGCGAGCCGCGTCGCATCGCGATCCGCCGCGCTGGCGACATAGGCCGCACGCGCCGCACCCGTCAGCGCCCGCAGCCGTCCGAACAGGTCCAGCCTCCAGGAGGCATCAAGCGTCGGCTGAACGGCGAACACCCGGCTTGCCCGACCCGTCGTCGCGCTTAGCGACTGGTCATAGGCACCGCCGCCGCTTACGCTGATCGTGGGCAGACGCGCGGCGTGGGCCAGTCGAATTTGCGTTTCGGCTTCCTCGACCCGCGATGCCGCAAGAAGAACATCCGTGTTGTTCGCGAGCGCACGTTCCACCACCTGCCCGAGGCCTTCGTCCCCAAACGCGAACCACCAATCGGCGCTGACGGGGACGACGGGGCCGCTCGCTTCGTCACGCCACGTCGCGGGAGGTGCAACGCTGGCGGTTGCGGGCGGCGGACGATTTGCCGGCACGCATCCGGCAAGGACGACCGAGACAAGTGCGGCGCTCAGGACCCGCCGCTTCATCGCCGCGTCTCCTCCGGCGACGGCGCTCCGCTGGTGTCGACGCTGGCGACGACGGACATGCCGGGACGCAGGCGTTTAGCCAGCGGATCACGGCGGTCGACCGCAAGCCGCACCGGGATACGCTGAACGATCTTGGTGAAGTTGCCGCTGGCGTTGTCGGGTCGAAGCACGCTGAACTCCGATCCGGTGGCGGGCGCGAACTGCTCGATGCGGGCATCGATCCGGGTGCCGTCGAGCGCGTCCACCGTGAACGAAGCCGGCTGGCCAATCCTCATTCGAGCGGTCTGCGTTTCCTTGAAGTTCGCCACCACCCATAGCTGGTCCGGCACCAGGAACAGGAGCTGCGATCCGGCTTGGACGTACTGGCCGACGCGAACAGACGCCTCGCTGATCTGCCCATCGCGTGGAGCGCGGATCACGGTGTTGGCTAGGTTGATGCGGGCCAGATCAACCTGCGCCCTGGCCTGCGCGACGCGGCCCTCGAGCGCCCCGCGCGATACCACGGTGGCGCGGATCGTCTCCTGCTGCGCATCGATGCCAGCTTCTGCACGGGTGACCGAAGCAGCGGCGGTCCGTTCGGTGGCGCGTACCGAGTCGCGCTCGCGCAGGCTGACCGAACCGCGATCGGCAAGCTCGCCGACGCGCAGGATATCGGCTCCGGCACGCGCTCGTTCCGCCGCCGCTTGCGCGAGATCCGCCTGCCGCGTTCGTAGGGCAGCCTTGTTCTGGGCCAGCGTCTGAGCCCAGTTGGCGAGTTCCGCCTCCGCAACCTGAAGCTGCGCCAGCGCCGAATCGAGCTGCTGCTGGTAAATGCGCGGATCTATCCGCAGCAGCACCTGCCCACGCCGCACATGCGCGAAGTCGCGCACCTCGCTTTCGACGACATAGCCAGCAACCTGCGGGGCCAGGGCAGTGATCTGGCCACGCACATAGGCGTTTTCGGTCGTCGCCATCGGGCTGGTGAACGGCCACAGGCGCCACGCGTAGAGGATCAGCAGCACGCCAAGGACGAACACGACTGCCATGACGATGATGACCTTGGGGGATGCCTTGATCGTCTTGGGCGGCGCGGGCTGCTCCGGCACTCCGGCGTCGGTTGCAGGGTCTTCCGTCGCGCCGGACGGTCGCTGAAGGGCGGTGTCGGTCATCGAATGCTCACATTGCGGCGCCGGCTGGCGCGGGAGATTGCTGGGGTTGAGAAGAACCGAGCGCAACGCGCCGGCTCTTCAGAGCTGCCAGCGTGACGCGCCAGACGCTCCACAGCAGGAAGAGACAGGCGACAGCGGCATTCAACCGGAACACGTCGTTGTAGGCGCGCACGTTCGCTTCGCGGGTCGCGACCTGCTGAAGCAGGCCAATGCCTTGTGCATCGCGCAAGGTGGGATCGGTGACCTGGCGCGCGTAGGCCTGCCGCTGGATCGCCAGCCGCTGCGCGGCGACGGGATCGGCGGCAACGACGTGCTGAGTCAGTTGGCCCGAATACTCGTGCTCGCGGTATTGCTGGAACGTGCCGTAGATCGCGGGGCCCAGCAGCCCGCCCGCTGCTTGGGTCATGGTGAACAAGACAATGAAGGTGATGATGTGATCGGGGCCGCGTTTCATCGCGCCCATCACACCGTTCATGATCAGCGGCCCCATCACGATCGCACCGGCGAATGCGAGCATGAATTGCGTCACCATCATCGTGTTTGGCCGGGTGTCGCTGGTCGAGTTGCTGTCGATCAGGCTCGCGACGATGACGAGCGCGATCGCTCCGATCATCATTGGCTGCCCGGTCTTCGGCCCGAACGCGATGGCGCCTACTGCCGTGCCCAGCACGATGCCGGCTAGGATGACGAGATAGAAGAGCTGGAACTGATCTGGCCCGAGGCCCAATGTGCGAAGCAGGCCGGTAGCCGCGTAGGTCTGCTCCGACAGGATAACTCGGAACATGAGCGATGCAAAAACGAAGCGGGCGACCTCCATCGTGCCGATCCAGCGGGTGTAGAGCATCGGGTTGGCGCGGTGATGCTCGACGTAGAACACAACCATGAGCAGCGCGAACGCGGCGATCAGCGCCCATGCCATCCACGGCTGTTCCGCCCACCATTGCAGCCGTCCCTGCGCCAGCACACCGGCGACCAACGCAAAGGCAGGCGCGGCGAGCGCAAAGGTCAGAAAGTCGGTCCTCTCGATTACCTGGATGCGGATACCGGGTGGCAGCTTCAGCATGATCGAGACCGCGAGCGAGCAAAGCGCCAGCGCGAATTCGAACAGGTACAGCGTCTGCCACTGCCCGAGATCGAGCAGAGCGGGCGACAGCAGCCATGCGAGCGGCAGCGCAAGTTGGCTGATCCCTAGACCGACAACGACGGCGCTGCCCATCTTCGCCTTCGGGAACCCCTGCATGATATAGTAGAAGGCCATCGAGCTAAGTGGAGCCGAGACGAAGCCGGAGGCTGCGCGCACAAGCAGCGCAGTGCCATAATCCTCGACGAACAGGTGTAGCGCCGTAATCGCTAGATAGCCGACCAGTGCCACCTCCGCGAAGCGGCGGATGCCATATTGCTGGCGTAGCTTCACCAGCAGCAGGTTGGCCGACAAATTCACCATGACATAGGCGGCCGGCAGCCATTGGCCCTGAACCGGGGTCAAACCAAGCGCACCCTGGATCTGTGGGAGGTTTGCGCTCACGAGCGCGTTCCCGAGCCCACCCGTGATCGAGATCAGGATCCCCACAAGCAAATACGCGACACGCAGACGGCTACCATGCCGGACAGCTGCCGGCGATCCTGGGATCATCGGCACTTCGTCCGGGTGCCAGTCTGGCGTCCGTTCAAGCACTTTGGGGGCTGGGCGAGACGCCGGTACGGTCATATAGAGAGGAACTCTAAGCGGACATGATGTGTCCGCTTTATGCCGGTTCTACTCTGGAGGCAAGTGGTGCGCAAAGACGCAGAGGAACGACGAACGCGGCTGATCGCAATCGCTGCCGAGCTGTTCGCAGAGCAGGGTTACGGGGTCCCGCTAGAGACCGTTGCCGAGCGCGCCGGGGTCGGCCGTGGCACGCTCTACCGGAACTTCGCCGACCGGAACGCCATGATCCTGGCCGTGATCGAGACCAGACTCGCAGAACTTGAACGTTTTGCCCGGGACAATTGCAGTTCGGCCGACATGATCCGCGGGTTTATCCGGTGCCTGGGCGGCGTTGGCGCATTCCATGAAACGGCACTCGTCGGGAGCCGCGAGATACATTTCGAAATCGTGCGCCAGCTTCGTGCCCGCGTTGATGATCTTCTTGAGTTTGTCCTCGGTTGCGCCAACGCGGCAGGCAGCGTCCGTCCCGGTCTCGCTCCTGATGACCTGCGGATGATAAACCGCATGCTCGTCGCGGCGACCGCCGACCCGGAAATTGATCGTGAGCGCGCGCTCGACAAGGCGTTGGACATCATCATGACGGGCTTGAAGAAAGCCTGAGCACGGAGCGCTGCCGAGGTGACGCAGAACGGGCGATGGAAGACGATGGCAACGGTCGCGGGCGCGTGCATCGCCGCGGCGGTGCTGGTTCGGCGTGCGAACAGGCTTCCACCGGGGGAGCGGGCAACCAGCACGACGCCTCGCGCGCCCTGTGTGAGCCAGCTGGCACAGGGCGTTGCGGCGCAGACGGCGCAGCATCCGTCCTTGTCCGGTCTGTCGCTACTGAAGGACGGGGTCGACGCGTTTGCCGCGCGCTTGCTGCTCATGCGAGCCGCCGAGCCGAGGCTCGACCTGCAGTATTACATCTGGCACGGCGACCGTACCGGGACGCTGATGCTGGAGGCGTTGCACGCCGCGGCAGATCGCGGCTTGCAGATACGCTTGCTGCTCGATGACAACGGCATCGCCGGGCTCGACAGGGTCCTGTCGGCGCTCGATGGCCATCCGAACATTGCGGTGCGGCTGTTCAACCCGTTCCGTATCCGTTTCCCCAAGTCGATCGGGTATCTGGTCGATTTCGGTCGCCTCAACCGGCGGATGCATAACAAGAGCTTCACCGCGGCGACGAGTATTTCGGCGCAAGCGACGGTTCGCTGTTCGCCGATCTCGACGTTCTGGCGATCGGCCCTGCGGTGGACGAAGTGGTCGAGGATTTCGAACGCTACTGGTGCTCCCCTTCTGCCTATCCCGCCGCGCAAATCCTGCCGAAGGTCAGCAAGCGGCAGCTGGACCGGCTGCAGTCGCGGAGTTCGGTGGTAGAGAACGATCCGTCGGCACGCCGCTATGTCGATCGGCTACGCAGCCTGCTGCTGATCCGCCAGATATCGGACGGCACGCTGCCGCTGGAATGGGCGCCCGTGCGGCTGCTCAGCGACAACCCGGCCAAGGTGCTGGGCGGCGTTGCCGATGGTGATCTGCTCGCGCCCAGACTGGAACAGGCGCTGGGTGTCGTGCAGCGCGAACTGGGCGTGATCGCCGGCTATTTCGTGCCGGGGGGCCGAAGGTGCCGCGCAGCTCGCGGGCCTGGCGCGGGCGGGCAAGCAGGTCTCCATCCTCACCAATGGCTACGCCTGCAACGATGTCGCCGTCGTCCATGCAGGCTACGCGCCATGGCGGCGTGCACTGCTGGAAGCGGGCGTGCGGCTTTACGAGATGCGGGTCGATGAGAAGCCGAAGACGGCCGGTCCCGAGCGGCGACGCGGAACCAAGCTCGGGGTTGGCAGCAGCCTGCGGGGAACAGGCACCGGCTCCGGCGCGGCGCTGCGTCCACCCTGCACGCAAAAACCTTCACCGTTGATCGTGAACGCCTGTTCATCGGCTCGTTCAATTTCGATCCGCGCTCAGTTCGGCTTAATACCGAACTGGGCTTCATCATCGAAAGTCCGACGCTTGCGAGCGAAGTGGCGGACGCCTTCGAGACGGTCATACCCGAAGACGCCTACCGCGTATGCTTGGTCGATAACGGCGACATCACATGGGCGCAGGAGCATTCAGACGGCACTTCTCGGACGACCGAGCCTGGCATGGGTTGGAAGGAACACGCCTTGATCGCACTTGCCACGCGCCTCCCGATCAGTTGGCTGCTGTGAGCAAGCAGCTTGTCTCCAAGGCATGTTGCACAGGCTTGAGCATGTCCCCCGGATCATAGCCGGGCCGTCCCGTCGCCTTCGGTCGCGAACGGTGAAAGCCGGCCTCGCCCAGATCAAGGTCATTGACGAACGCGTCCATGAACCGAACCGGATTATGCCCCCACATAATCCTCAACCGATGCCGGCAGCAGCAGCGCCTAGTCGCGCGCATGACCTTCGATATACGCCATGAACACAGCATACACTTGTCAGCGACCCGGCGGAATTAGCCAGCGAGTTTCAGCACAGTCTGGCATCCCAACCGAACGTGCCAGCGTTCCTGATGGCCGTTCTTTCTCCGGGAATGCCCATACGGGGAGCGGCACGCTCCCCAGCCCCGTTTCGCGCTAAGCCAGCGGAAATCGTTTGCTTACCCACGACGACAGCCTGTGCTCGTTCACCATCGTCATCCCTGTGTTCACACAAGGCCAGCCGCCATACAGGAGTCGGTTCGCCGTAGGCCGGTCCCCAACCCTGCAAACGACTGGCAATCGACCACGCCCGCTTCCTAAAGGCTGGGACCCGCTTCATTAAGGTCCCCGCCGCCTGGCATCAGATCCCTGCCGTCCCGGCGAGCACGGAAGCGGTAATCACGTGTTGGGGGCGTAGGATGTCGGGATGGCGAATGCGATAACCTCTTCGATCACCAGAACACTCAGTCGCTCACCAAGCAGCGGTTACTCCGGATGCGCCTTGAGGGTGGAAGACCCCTCCAGAAAATGGTTCATGTCGCGCATCTTCCAGATGTGGTGAAAGGTATGCAGTCGTTCGTTCACCTGCTGGAGAGCCTCGTGGAGTTCCCAGCCCGCATTCTCGGTGACAATCTTGACGATCTTCGCCATCGCCTCAGCAAATTCACTGATTTTGCCATAGTGAAGCTTCACAGGCACGTGTGTGCATGGGCGGTTGTACTCCGGTCGGACCTGTTGGCATCAGCTGGTAAGCAAATCGGGAGTAAAAGGCGGGGTTGCCCTGTGCGGCGCAGAGGCAGGCGGGAAGCCCGCAACCCTCTGCCGCGACACGGCCATCCGGCCTGCTTCTTGTCAGCCAGCCTCGGGCTTGTTCATCGAGTAGGACCCACAGGTCCAGCCGCCGTCCACGACCAGCTCGGCTCCAGAAATGTAGCTTGCATCGTCGCTGAGCAGGAACAAGGTCGCAGCCGCGACCTCCTCCGGCTTGCCGTAACGATTGAGGGCGATCTCGTAGAAGAGTTCGGCATTAAACGCTTCACCTGCGACAGCGAGCAGCATCGGCGTTTCAATGGTGCCCGGCAGCACCGAGTTAATCCGGACGCCGAAGGGGCCAGCTTCCTTGGCCGCGGTGCGGGAGAGGCCGAGCAGCGCGAACTTGGAGGCGCAATAGCCGCCCTTTTCCGCACGACCCATTATTCCAAGTACCGAGGAAATGTTGACAATGGCCCCGCGCTTTTGCTTTTTGAGCAGAGGAAGCGCTGTCTTCAGCCCCAGCCACGGCCCGATGAGATCGATGTCCAGCATCTTGCGGAAGGCGCCTTCGTCCATCGCGTCAATCGCCCCGGTTGTGATCGCACCGGCGTTGTTGACGAGCCCGTCGATGCCGCCGTTTTGGTCGGCGACATCCTGCAACACGTTGGTCCAGGACTCTTGCGACGCCACGTCCAGGCGGGCGAAAACCGCGCCTGAACCGATCTCGGCGGCTGCGGCTTCGCCGGCCTCCTGATTGATATCGGTCAAAATCACCTTTGC
This sequence comes from Sphingobium sp., assembly GCF_035511395.1. GTDB lineage: Bacteria > Pseudomonadota > Alphaproteobacteria > Sphingomonadales > Sphingomonadaceae > Sphingobium. Next base: position 7,298 of record NZ_DATKFP010000352.1, on the reverse strand, counting down.
GCCGCGCTCTGCCGCTTTTGCGGCAGTCACTTTACCCATGCCTTGGGCCCCACCTGTGATCACGATGACCTTGCCGTCTAGTTGCGCCATTTCTTCAACCTTTCGATTGTTATTAGGTGAGTAGTATTCCGCGAGAATGCCTCAGCCGTCTGGCTTGAGAGTCTTGTCCGAAGGGATGGCGGAAGCGAACGCCAGAAATGCCTCCCATCGAACATCGAAGGCAGTCGCGATCCATGGCTCGGCGGCAGAGGACGGTATCGCCTGACGTTCAGCCACAATGCTGAGCAGATCCCGAAGGATCGCCGCTAGTGGCCGGTCCTCCACGTCCCTTCGGAACAGGGCCGCGTTCTGGGCTTCTCGCACGGACACCAGAAAGAGTTCGTCGCTAATCGCGTTCCAAGCGACGAACCGATCTTGCAGAAGCGGTCTAAGGGTTGCTTGGCCCTTGAGGAAGAGCGCAAAAGCGGCCGTACGCGGCACTGTGATATATTCATACAGCCGTCGTGCGCCCCGCTTCAGCCTTTCCACCCGCGATCGACAGGCTGAAGCGCCGTCCCGCGCTATTGCGGTGGGCAGAACCGACCCTGCCGTCATCACTGGTGGAAGGTCACGCTCTCTTCGAGCGGTGCCTTCCCGATGCGGTACGTGTTGGCCGCATGCGCCGTGTCAGGATAGCCGAAGGATACCCCGAACAGCAGCTTCAGTGCGGGGTCGATGTCTAGCTCGCGGCGGATCGTGTCAGCATAAAACCCCAGCATTGTCTGCGGGATACCGCCAAGCCCGTGGGCGGTGAGCGAGAGCAGGAACGTCTGACCGTACATGCCGATGTCGCCGGCGACCCGCACGCTGTCCCCCATGGCGGGCATGAACAGGAACCCGACATGCGGTGCGTCGAAGAACGTCAGGTTGCGCTGGGACGCGCTGCGGCGTTCGTCGAATGCCTCACGGGCGACGCCGATCGCCTGGTAATAAGCGGCGCCCTGCGCCTTGGAGCGCTCGCGGTAAACGCCATGATAGTCGTCGAGCGAGAAGCTGAAATCCGGCGTCAGGTGTCCGGCGTCGTCCGCGGCAAGGATTGCCTCGCTGAGCTTGTCCCGGCTCGCGCCGGAAGCGATATGAACCACCCAAGGCTGTGTGTTGCAGTTCGAAGGCGCAAGTTGCGCGTCTTCGAGGACGGAGCGGATCACCGCCTCCGGCACAGGATCGGGCAGGAAGCTGCGCACGGAATGACGCTCGCGCAGAACGTCCTGAAAAAGCTTGGGCTCAGGCACTTCGCCATCTCCATAGGGGCACTGGTGGAAGGATGGCACCCTTCCATCTGGCAGCATACCCACTATCTAGTGTGCGAGACACAAGCGTTCTAGGGGAGCATCGTGATTTTTCCAGCGACCAAGGCGAGACGTGAGCTCGACAAGCAACTATCGTTCGCCCTCTACGGAGCGGCGAACCGCGTATCCCGGATGCACAAGCCGTACCTCGAACCGTTGGGCCTGACCTTTCCGCAATATCTGGCAATGATCGCCCTTCTGGATGGCGCGCCGATCGGTGTGGGCGCGCTTGGCAGTCAACTCGGCATGGATACGGGCACCATTACCCCGTTGGTGAAACGCCTCGAAGCCGCTGGCCTGGTCACCCGCAAGAGGGATTCGGTCGATGAGCGCCGGGTTCTGGTCGATCTTACCCCTGCCGGTCGTGCATCTGAACAGGCGGTGAGGAGTGTGGCCGGACAGATCGTATCCGCCTGCCAGCTCACTGACGGGGATGCGGAAAAACTGCGCCTGACGCTCGAAATGCTCGCTGGTTCCGCAAGCGACTAAGCAGGAGGAAAACCTGTTCCACCGGGCGCGAGGGCTTCCAAGGCAGATCAGCCGCTTTCTCCAACCCGGACCCTTGTCTCCGCAGATGCCCAGCGCTCCCTTGCAAATTATGTCTAGTGCACCAGATTATAGCTCGCTTGATAGTTGGCGGAATGAGCGATGGTACGTTTGGATGTTTGACATATGATTTTGGGCATTACCCTCGGTGAAAGCTACGGTGTCCACCCTGGTGCGTGGCGCATGCCGGGAGCAGACCCTTCGGCCTACACGAACGTCGATGTGCAGGTGCGCAGCGCCCGCGCGGCCGAGCGCGGAGGGCTCGACTTCGCGTTCTTCCCCGATCGCGTCTTCCTGCACGGTGATCTTTCGACTGCGCCGCCCATGTTCTCGATGGAACCGCTGCTGGTGCTTACGGCTGTCGCCCGCGAAACCAGCCGGATCGGGCTGGTACCCTCGGTTTCGACTTCGTTCAATGAACCTTATGCACTGGCACGCCAGCTCCGCGCGCTCGACGTGATCAGCCATGGCCGTGCGGGCTGGAATGCCATTCCCAGCTACGAGGCGGAAGCATTCGCGAATTACGGGCGACCGGTCCCGCAGGGTAACCAGAAGTACGAGCGCCTCCACGAGGTCATCCAGATTACCCAGGCGCTGTGGGATAGCTGGGGACGGGAAGCCGGACGCCCCGACCCGCAAGCCGGTCGCTTTGCGGATATGGCCCACATCAAGCCTGTCAACTTGCAGGGGCGCCATGTCGCCGCCCGCGGCCCGATCCAGATCCCCCAGTCTGAACAAGGCCAACCGGTGATCTTCATGCCCGTAGCCAGCAGCCGTGGCCTGCAGGCGCTGGGGATGTACGCCAACGGCATCATCGCCATGCCCATGACGATGGAGGAAAGTCGTCAGCAGCGGGAGATCGTCCACGCGTCCGCCATTCAGGCGGGTCGCAGTGCCGACGACATCCGGTTCGTGCCGTTCATCGGCTTCGGCCTGGGTGCCACCAAACGCGAGGCATTGGACCGGCGCCGCGCGCTGGAGGACCGCACCGATCCGGTGCCCCGTCTGGCGCGGCTCTCGACGATGCTCGGCGTCGGGCTGGACCTCGCACGCTCGGACGAGCCGCTGACGGCCACGCAGATCGACGCACTGCGCCCGCACCGGGCCGTCCCCCCTTCGGCCAAGGCCGCTGCCCTGGCTCGGGAAGGATGGTCCCCGCGCGACATCATCGCGCATGGGGTTCTCGACGCCAATCCGGGGCTGGTAGGCACGCCCGAGGAGGCGGCCGATCTCTTGCAGCAATGGTTTGAGGCCGGAGTTTGCGATGGCTTTAACATCGTCCCCGACGACCAGCAGGACAGCATCGACGACTTCGTCGATCAGGTCGTACCCATCCTCCGCCGTCGCGGGCTGCGCCCTGCGGACTATCGCGGCGTTACCTTACGCGACCATCTTGGTCTGCCGGAGCAGTTAGGGGTCGATCTCCGGCTTTCCGCTTCGGCCTAAGGCTTCCCACAAAGGAAGGTTCGCGGATAACCGCGGCCGGATCGGTCTCCATCTGTGGACGCCCCTGCAAACGCAAGCGATATTTGAAGGATATAGGCACGTAGTCGGATGCTGCCATCTGTCCGGCCTTTACTGCAGCGATGGAGCTGCGGGCCTGTATGGGAGTTCGCGGACCGGAACCATATCAGTTCAGCGCACTTGTGGTGCATTGCCAGACCCTGGTTCTTCCAGCCCCGTCTCGCCGACTGTTGTGCCATACTCTCCTTCGACCGACTACGTCTCCGACGACCTCAGGCCCGCCAGGCTCACGCCACAACTGCGACCGGAGCTTTGTAATTCTCTTGCTTGGTGAGCAGCGCCCATACGATGCGTGCCATTTTATTGGCAAGCGCGACCGTCACCAGCATTCGCGGCTTGCGAGCCAGCATCCCCTCCAGCCAGGAGCCCTTGGGAGCTCCCTTCTTGCTTGCCTGGAGGACGACGGCGCTGCTGCCGATGATAAGCAGGCGCCTGATCGTTCGCTCGCCCATTTTTGATGTGGCGCCGAGCCTCTGCTTGCCGCCTGTCGATTTCTGCAAAGGCGTAAGGCCAAGCCAGGCGGCAAAGTCACGGCCCTTGGTGAAGGTTTCGGCTGGTGGCGCCAGCGCGGCGATCGCGGTGGCCGTAATTGGCCCTATACCAGGAATGGTCATCAGCCTGCGCGCTATCTCATCCTCACGGGCGCGCGTTGCGATCTCCTTGTCGAGTTCGACGATCTTGGCATCTAGATCCGCCAGCAAATCCAGCATCAATCGGAACATGGTGCGGGCGGCGTGCGGAAGTGAACTTGCCATTTCCTCTTCCTCTAGCAGATCCGCCAGCATCGCCACATGTGATCGCCCCTTGGGCGCTACCCATCCATATTCTGTCAGATGCCCACGGATTGCATTGATGAGTTGGGTCCGCTGCCGCACCAGAAGGTCGCGAGCTCTAAAGACGAGACCTGCCGCCTGCTGCTGCTCGCTTTTAACGGCTACAAACCGCATGTTCGGTCTCTGAGCCGCCTCACAAATTGCCTCGGCATCGACCGCATCATTTTTATGGCGCTTCACGAACGGCTTTACATAAGCTGGCGGAATCAGCCGTACCTCATGGCCGATATGCGCCAGTTCACGCGCCCAATGATGAGCCCCACCGCAGGCCTCCAGCGCGACCACGCATCGGGGTTGAGCGGCGAAGAACGCCAGCAGCTTGCCACGGCTGATCCGTTTGCTGAAGAGCGCGTGCCCGCGTGCATCCGCACCGTGTGCATGAAAAACTTGCTTGGCGATATCCAACCCAATTGTGCTAACTTCAGACACGGACGCCTCCTCAAGTGGTGTTTCAACACCTCCACTATGGCACATCGATGCCGCCGGGGGGCGTCCACCCCATCAGTTCATGCGCAACAACTGGCTGTCAAACCGCATCTTCTCATCCTACGATGACATCGTCGATCACTGCTGCTTCGCCTGGAACCGCCTCGTCGATCAACCTTGGCGCATCATGCCCATCGGTCTGCTCCAGTTGGCACATGGGTTCTGATCAATGCTCATTGGTATAAGTGGCTCGATATCGTAAATCCGCGCGCTTAAGGCCTGGGCTATGGACCAAGCCGGCGTGTTCAAGCCAATCTAGTCGCGTTTTCCCTCGCCGCGACTTCCGCGTCGATGCGCGCGTAGAGGAGATTGCGCGCCCGCGCACCCGCCGCATCGCCAGGGAGCCAGCCCAGTTTCATCGTGCGGAGATCGCGGTCGCCGATATTGGCCTGCTGATCTTCGAGCATGGGCAGGTCTTCCAGTTCGAACGGGACGCTCAGGAAGCGGACCTGCTCCTGCGCCATCTGGTCGCCGATCGGACCCAGGGTCTTGGGAAAGGCGATTGAATACCAGTAGTGCGAACTAGTTGCCGTTTCCGGGGTGAACAGATGCGCCGTCGGAGCTTCTCGGCCTTCCGCCTTGGGGCGGCCGCTCGTCACCGCACCGGCGAATATCGCCAGGTTGGCCGGCGCGTTCCAGCGGACGTTGATCCAGCGGTCGGCCAGGGCGTCAGGGTCGATCCCCATGGCTTCCGCCAATTCGGGCGTCATCATTTCGCCATGGATGTCGCGGTTCGACCAGACTTCGTCACCTTCCTGCTTCCAGGTGTAAATGCCTTCGGACACCTTGTCGCTGCCTAGCGTAGTCGGATGCAGGAACTGGACATGGCTCAGGTCCAGGATATTCTCGATCTCCAGTTCGTAGCCCGCCTTGACGTTCAGATAGCCCTTGCCGACCCAGGCCGTCTCAGGATCATTGAAGCCGAAATCGGGGATGAGCGCTGGGTCGGCGCGGTCCGCTTCGCCCATCCAGATCCAGATCGCGCTGTGCAGTTCAACGACCGGATAGGGGCGCAGGCTCATATTTTTGGGCGGTGCGCCGAACGGATTATGGACGCACGCGCCGTCGGCGCCAAAACCTAGGCCATGATAGCCGCACTGGACCATGTCGCCGACCAGCTTGCCGCGCGCGAGCGGTGCGTAGCGGTGCGGGCACACGCCATGTAGCGCCTTCACCAAGCCTGCTTCATCGCGGAAAAACAGGATCGGGTCGCCCAGCAGGCGGCGCGACAGCATAGTGCCTTCGGGCACCTCATGGTCCCAGGCGGCAACATACCAAGCGTTTTTCAAGTAGGCCAAGACATACTCCTCATCCCGCCAGCTCAGCTGGCTTGGTAATTATGTACTGTTGGTACACTTTGTGTTTCGGGAAAGTCAAGTCGGGTTTTAAGCTGGTGCCGCGCCCTTCCCTACGCCTTCCAGAAAGAGGGCCGTGGTAATTCTGGCCTGGCGTGCGATTGCCGTCTCATCGGGCAACGGAATCAATCCCAAGAGCCGCCGTTCGTACAGATCGCTGCGGATCATATGTGTCAGGCGTCCGGCGCTGTCGTGCAGATCGATGTCGGCGCGAATGCCCCGTCCGACCCATTTCGACAGGAAGGTCGCGACTTCTTCGACCACCAGAAGGTGCGCTTCACGATAGAAGCTGTCCCCCAATCCGTCGCTCGCGTCAGCCGACGCGACCACACCGCGATAGACTGCCAGCGAATCTGGCCGCAGATAGAAGGTGAGCAAACCGCGCAGCAGGCTGTGGAGAGCAGGCTCCAGCCGGTCCTCCCCACCCGTGTCCAGCGTCAGGCCAGCCATCGTTTCCCGCGCCGTCGCCGCCATGGCCGCCGCGAACAGCCCGGCCTTATTACCGAAATATTTGACGACCGTCGCTTTCGACCCGCCGGCCAGCCGGATGATGTCGTTCAGGCTGGCATTTTGGATACCGTGCATGGCCACCTGTTCGCGGGCATGATGGATCAACGCCGCCTTGCGCGCATCGGCGGCGCGGTGCTTGCCATTGGTCGGCTGGGGGTGGGTCGGATCATCGGCGGCCATGGCCCGACCTTTGCCGCGAACCTGGTGCGTTGCAAGCGCGCGCGTGACCGGCGCAGTTCCATGGATAGATTGATTTGATCCTTTCGGTTTGACCTTGGCACCCCGCCGCCTGATCCTGTGGCCCAGAAAAGATGGCGAATGGGAGAGACTATGCGCGCATGCACCAGATTGCGGGAGGGCCATTAGCGGCATGTTACGCCAATCCACCTCCGCTCCGACGCCCGGCACCCTGACCGGGGTCGCATTGCTGTTGCCGATCACGCTCTCGACGATGGCGATCGTTCTGCTCGCGCCCATTCTGCCGCAATTGCTGCACGCTTATCGCGCGGTGCCGGGCTATGAACTCTGGGTGCCGATGATCCTGACGATCCCGGCGCTGTGCGTGGCTTTCCTGTCGCCCATTGCGGGCATGTTGGGGGATTATTTCGGCCGCCGTCGGCTGCTGCTTGCCGCCTTCCTGCTTTATGCGCTGGTCGGCGTCGCGCCGGTTTTCCTGACCAGCCTGCCTGCCATCCTTGCCTCGCGCGTGGGTGTCG
>NZ_DATKFP010000351.1:0-4208 GCF_035511395.1 Sphingobium sp. | reverse complement strand
AGCGTCTTGGCGATGACGCGCGGGCTGATGCCTGCGACATAGTCTCGCAGGATTCGCCGCACGACATTGGCCTCGGCCTCGTCGATCTCGCGGTCACCCCGGATCGGATCGCCGCGCGGGTCCAGCTTCTTGACCACCTTGTAGCCATAGCAAAGCCCGCCGCCTGACTTGCCGTCCTCGACGCGGCCCCGAATGCCCCGATGAGTCTTGGCGGCGAGGTCTTTGAGGAACAGCGCATTCATTGTCCCCTTGAGGCCGACATGAAGCTCGTTGATCTCGCCCTCGGCCAGCGTGACGATGGGAACGCCGGTGAACTTTAAATGCTTGAACAGTGTCGCCACATCGGCCTGGTCGCGCGATATGCGGTCCAGCGCCTCGGCCAGCACCATGTCGAACTGGCCCGCCTGCGCGTCCTGCAACAGCATCTGGATACCGGGCCGCAGGATCAGGCTCGCGCCCGAGATGCTGGCGTCCTTATAGGTGCCGACCACCTTCCACTTCTCGCGCTTCGCCTGTTCGCGGCAGATGCGGAACTGGTCCTCAATGGACGCCTCGCGCTGGTTATCGGAGGAATAGCGGGCGTAGAGGGCAACACGGGTCATCGGCCGGTCCTTTCAAAACTCCATGGTCAGCGGCGCACGGTGCTGCTCTTCTTCGCGCGAGCCAGTTCGAGGAAGCTGGCCTTGATCTTGGCGAACAGCCCCGGCGGGATGAAGCCATAGGCGAACTCGCCCCGCTTGCCGGTGACCGGCGACAGCCCGCCATTGGGCCATTCGTCGATGTTATGCTCCGACACGATCACCCAGCTCGGCGCGTCGTCGAGGCCGATGGCCTGCTTCACCTTCGCCGGGATCTCGATGCCGACCGTATCGCCGGAGGGTGGCGTGTGGGTGATCGGCAACAGCACCACATGGCGCGGGCGCACAAGCGCGTCGGTTGCGGCGACGAAGCAGGCCGGGCGGTCCTTGCCCTGATCCTGGCCGGCGGCGGCTTCATGCGTCCAGAGGTAATCGTAACGCAGGACGAGGCCGGGCTTCGGTTCAGGGATCGCCACGTCGCCCACCTTACTTCAGCAGATCGTCGAGGTGGGCGTGTTCCGGGTCCATCTCGGCCCGTTCAACGGCGTCGATCACCACATCGGCGGCGTCCGCCGTGCGATGCGTCCGCTGCGCGGCGGCGCGGAGCCAATCGTAATGATCGGCGGTCATCAGTACGAACTCGCGCCGCCCGTGCCGGGTGATCTCCACCGGCTCGCGCTTCGCCTGGTGCTGGAACTCGCCGAACTTGCGCTGGAATTCGAGGGAACCGACTGTCGGCATGGCAGGCATCCTTTCGATTTGGATGCCTGAATTATACGTGTAATTCGTGTTATTGCAAGGTTGGGGTTACTCATCCTCGCCTGCCGGGCGCTTCTTCTGCGCCCTGCGTTCCAGTGCGATCTTGCGCTCGAACTGCTCGCGGGCGATCTGGCGGCCGATCAGCCGGGCGAGGGACCGGATGGCGGCATCGGCGCGCGCAGGATCCTTCCGGCCCGTTTCCGGGCCTATGACCTCGATGCTGATCCTGTCGCGTTTGAGCGCCATCGTCTCCAGAAATCCCATGCCCGGAAGGGCAGGGACCATCGAAGAACCGTTCGCGCATGAAAAGAAAGTCCCCCAATGCAGCCGTGCGGCGTATAGGATATAATAGCGTAAAATAAGGACTGGCCGCAATTTGGAGAGTATGCTGCAGTGGAGATCGGCAACGACAAGTTAGGCGAGGCTATTCTCGCGTTGCGTTACCTGCGCTCGTAACGGTCGCGCACGGCGACTGCTTCAAGTCAGATCGCGGGTGCCTTCGTCATTGTGACAAAGACTCGCGGTTGAAAAAGGCCAAGAGCCCAGCCTTTTTGTGAGGATTTGTAAGGTTAATAGGTTTTGATGCATATCTTGCAGGCAGGGGCCATGCCATCTGCTGACTGATCCTCGTCGCGACCCACGGCCACCCGCTCGGGGAGATGCTGAGGGGGCAGCTCCATGCCAATCCGGCCAACGCCCCGCTTCTGCCGCAAGCCGACGCGGCTATCGATGCCCTCGCGGCGGTAACCGGGTTGACGCAACCGATCTGCCCGCGCCTCTGATGCCATTGTCCGCACCCGCCATTCAAGACCCCCTCATCAGCGCGTTCTCCCTGGATCCAGTCCGGCTGGCGGAGCATGTGTCCAAGCCGGTCCTGATCGTTCAGGAAGAAGCGGACCTTCAGGTCGGCATGTCGGACGCCGGGTGCGACCCCAAGTCCGCATACACACACGGATAGGCTACTTCCCGGAAAAATGCTTCTCCCGCGGCAACACCCTATTCCGGAAGAAGGAGGAAATCTCGGTGCGCCTGCTCTCAAAATGCTCCGCAGCCCGGTCCGGCAGGCGGGCAAACGCTTCGTCATAGTCGTCCATCTCGATCGCCGTATCAGATTCGTCGGGCTCGATACGCAGGCAGCGGTCAGGCCCGAGCAACAACTTCGCCTGGGCGGTCGCGTTGTCGGTGGTCAGGAACATCGCCGCCTTGATCGCCTCCCGCCACGCGATCAGCCCCCGGAACACGTCGGGCTTGCGCAGTGCGAAGGGCGCATTGCCGGTGCCGATGCTGAAAATCTCCACTTGGTCAAAACCTATGGCGTAGGCAGTGATGGCATCGACGAGCGCGACCATAATCGGATTGTTGGCCCATACGCCGCCGTCGATGAAAATCCGACCGCTCTCTTCGTGCTCAAGCCCCTTGAGGTAGGTGGGCGCTGCTGAAGTTGCTCGCGCCACTTTCCACATCGGGGTCGCGTGATCGTTCCTGAAGTCCCTGTGATGATCGGTCTTGAAAACGGCGATTTCAGTCTTCGGCATCATGAAGGCCGGAATGACCAGCCGGGTCATGGAGTCGCCGAGAAGATGATCGGTGAACCGGCGCTTCAGGGCCTCTTCCAGCTCTTCATGAACCAGCTTCGGGCCGTTGAGGGATCGCAGGAACCGGCGGACCCGGCCGATCCATCCACCCGGCAGCGGCGGAAATATCTTCCGACCGTCATCGTGGTAAAACCCCTTGATCTCGGCGGTCGGAATACCCAGTCCCAGGCCGAGGGCGATGATGCCGCCGGTCGATGTGCCGGCGATCATGTCGAAATACTGAGCCAGCGGCGCGCCATCGCAGAAATTCTCTTCACAACGCCGCAGGATTTCGGCGGTGTAGATGCCCCTGATCCCGCCACCGTCGAGCGAGAGGATTTTGAACGGCCTGTCCGACGGCCAAGGCTGGCGCGCGCGGCGGGTCGTCAGGCTGTTGGCGCAGCGGTCAGTGAACATCGGCCTTCACCCCCCGGATGATCTGCGCGTCGGCGGCGTGCATGCGCGCCACGCTTTCGTAGCCGACGCCGGGCGCGAGCCATTCGCCCGTCAGGTGCCACAGCTCGTAGTAGGCGAGCCATTCGGCGGTCCAGTGGATAGTCGTCTCCGCGATCAGGCGCGCGGCGGACCACTCGCCGTCCTCGGGGTCGAACAGGCAAAGGCCGGAGCTGGGGGGATCGTTCGCGTCGTAGATCAGGTGCGGGATTTCGGCGAAAGTGCCGCCCGGCCGCGGCTCCAGCGGCGGATCGATGATCATCACATAGGGCAGCGTCATCGCGCCCGGCTTCCAGAAGAGGAACACTTCATACAGCCGGGCTTTGGGCCGCAGCGGCCCCCGCCACGCCAATGTGCCGTCCCCCAGTCTCCGGCCCTGGAAGTCCGGCCACTGGGCGGCCATCGCCTTGAGCTGGGCGTCGGGCGAGCGCGCGCCGTCAGTCTTCATCCGGGTCGTCCGTGGGCGCGCCGAGAATGAAGGGATGAAAATTGTGGCGCGGCACCTCACGCAAACGCTCTGGCGCGGCAACGACGGCTGGGGCGTAGATGCCGCCGGTGCGCGGCGCGGAAAGTACCGGTGCCGCCCGGTCCCGGCGGTCGTAGCGCTCCATCAGAATGGCGCGCTGTTCCTTGCCGATCCGCTCGCCGAACAATTCGTCGATTGTGTTGGCGATATCGGTCAGCGACGCCCTCGCCATGAATTCCAGCCGTGCCGCAAGGTGCTCCAACGTTTCGGCCAGCGCCTTCATATCGGCAAGGCCGGACGCGTCGAGCCGCGGCCAACGGTCATTGATGCGGTCAGGCGGATAGGAGGGGTTTTTTTCGCGCGGGCGGGTGTCGTCCG